>JAADHX010000367.1 GCA_013151655.1 Actinomycetota bacterium | reverse complement strand
AACGAATCAGCTATGGCCAAGCCGAACGGGTGATTGTTCGAGGTCAACACCACAAGACGCAGCTCGTCGAAGCCGGCTACGGACACGTAAGCGTCATTCCAGACGGAGTTGACCTCTCTGCCATTAAGCCAATCGACGTAGACGATCTAAGAGCCAGGCTGAACCTCTCAGACGTCCTGACCGTGGGCGTCCAAGGCAACTTCACTTGGTACCCGGACCTTGGCGGCGGTCTTGGCTGGGATCTGATTCAGGCCATCGGCCGGCGCCCGGACCTGCCGATTCACGCGGTTTTGATCGGCGACGGCCCTGGAATCGCCGAACTTCGCCAACTCGCCGACAAACTGAACGTCGCGGATCGAGTTCACGTCGTGGGACGAGTCCCTTACCCAGAGCTTCCAAAGTACCTATCGCTATGCGATGTGACGTTGCTTACACAGACCAACGACCCATCGAGCTGGGCCCGTACCACGGGCAAGCTCCCTACGTACCTCGCATCGGGTCGACATGTCTTGGCGAGCCGAGTTGGCACCGCGGCAGATCTGCTTCCCGAGAGACACCTGATCGACTACGTGGGTCAATGGGACCATTCGTATCCAGACCGCCTAGCCGACCGGTTGGCCGACATCATGGCCGACAGGCCAGCAGCCGAACAGGCAGCTATTGATCTTCGCGAGCTGTCGGGGCAGTTCGACTACGACCTAATCGCGGCTGATGCCGCCGCTGAGGTCATGGCTATCGCTGGCGCATCGTGACCGCAGCGCCTTGGCGTGATCGGGCAGACGTTGCTGCCGACCCTGAAGGCGGAGTTCTTCTTGTAGGCGAGGACACACCTGGCGCTCTTTTGTCGAGCTTGCGGCCCGGACTTGAGACGACAGCTCAGGTCACCGTGATGAACCCGCTCGAAAGCAGCCGCGATCTCGTGGGGTCGACCGGAGTCGTTGCTGCCATGCGGCGTCGAGTCGCCTCGAGATCGAGCGGGGCCAGACTTGTTGAGGCGGTTGAACAACTCAAACCCGAACATGTCGTGTTGATAAAGGGTCGCGGCATTGCCGCTGGCGACATTGCCGCGATTCGTCGACTGGGCGCAAGGGTCACCTGCTACTACCCGGACAATCCGGCGTGGCGGTCAGGCGACCCCAACGCGACCGAGCGTCTATTGGCGTGCGACGTGGCCGTGTTGTGGTCGCAAAGACAAGCAACTCTGCTCCGATCGTCAACGACACCGACACGCACCATTGTCGAGGTTCTGCCCTTCGGGTTCGACCCCGCATGGTTTCCCCTCGTGTCGGCAACCGGAGAAGGGCCAGAAACGCAGACCACGCAGCCCGAGCGGGCAGGCATTGCCTTTCTAGGAACCTGGTCGCCTCGGCGCGAACGCTACCTATCGGCTCTGGCCGGGTTACCGCTCACTATCGCAGGCACTGGGTGGTCTGAACGCAGCACGCTTAAAGGCAGCAAACCGATCGTCGAACATCGTGCGGGTGAAGTACTCAGCCGCGCCGCGATCGGCATCAACCTCCTGCACCCACAATGCGCCGAGGCCCACAACATGCGCACCCGCGAAATCGCAGCAAGTGGCGCTATCGAGATCACAGACCCAGGGCTTGACGGAACTCCCCTTCGCGACAACGAGAGCTGTTTATGGTTCCGGAATCCAGCCGAGCTAAGGGCCAGAGTTGAAGAGGCCATCGCCGACCCCAGAGGAGCGGCCGAGGTTGCTCATAAGGGTCAGGCTCTGATTGCCGGCGACACTTACAAGGAACGCGGCAAGGCGCTCGCCGCGCTCGCGGGAGTCGCTTGACCGTGGTCTGGGTCGCTACCGGACACGGCATAACGCCGACTCAGCTGCTTAGCCGCGTCGTCCATGAGGTGCCAGACACGTATCAACTGACCGTTCGCAGTACCAAGTGGGGAGCGTGGGCGGTCGGTTCACCACCAGGATCACAGCTTTGGCAAGTTCGAGGCCGTTGGTTGGTTGCGGGTTGGCCAGATCGCCACCCGTGGGGTCATGGCGAGCCGATCGGTTTTGACAAGGTCATTGACGACCTCGACCGATATGGACCTATCGCAGCCACCATGATCGCCGGTCCGTCAGTAGCACTTGACACCTCCGTCGGGCTCTGGGCCGCACCACTGAACGGGCTAATGGCCCCGGGGCCAATTCCCGATGACCACCGGATTCTCACTACTGCTGCTCCGTACCGAAATCCGAATACAACTAGCCAACCAATCCCGGATAGCTCACCAGCCTTCACAAGCGCCGGGTTGGCTCGCGAGGTTGAGAAACGTCGACAGACGCTCGGCCCACGATTCCCGCTTCTCGACCCAACCGCGCCGGCGCGGGCCACTGTTGATGGGGGGGATTGGTCGCAGGACGTCTTCGAATCCACTGACGGTCCGTCGAAGCTGATAAGTGCACCGCAGAATCTTGCATCGATGTACGCCAGCGCGGAGCGGTTCGAACACTGTGTTCGGGTGGTGGGCCCTGACCTCACCTGGCGAGCAGCACGTATGGGTCGAGCACTCGCCAGCCCACACTTTGAGCGCCCCGCGATTGATCAGGTTGGCTTTGGGCTACGGGGTGCGCTTCGATGACCGGCACCAGGGTTCTTCTACTAACGATCGACTACGCGCCTCAGACTGGCGGCCAGCCGCGACTGGTCAGCTCAATCGTCGAGTCAACCGCAGATTTAGTCGCCTGGCGGGTAGTGACGGCAGCCCCCGCCACCTCGACCGAAGTCGGCACCGACTTCACCGCTCAACACGTTGTAAGGACCTCGGGATTCGCCGGCATCGCCCGTGAGGCCTGGCGACTGCGATCGTGGCTTACCAACAGCGATGACCGGCTAATCGTCAGTGGACACGTATACCTCGGGTGGCTCGCACATCTGTTGGGAGTGCTCACCCGCACGCGGGTCAGCACTCTTTGTTACGGACGCGAGCTCGTTCCGGCGAAACTCAACCAACGGCTGGCCCTGCTCTCGCTACGACGAGATCATCGGGTCGTGACCATAAGCAGCCACAGCGAACACCTGCTCCATCGTCTTGGCGTCAGCCCCGAGGTCACCAGCTGGATTGGGTGCGAGCTGACACCACCGGCGGCGTTCGTGTCCTCAGAACCATCGAGCCGCGGCAACGCCATCAGGCTCGTAGCCATCTCGCGCCTAGCCGAGGGCTACAAGAACCTTGAGATCATCATGCGAGCAACGGCTGTTCTTGTGGCCAACGGCACGGTCGAACACCTCACAATCGTTGGCGAAGGTCCACGGCGCTCGGCCCTACAGCACCGGATAGATCAACTAGGCATCCAACAACACGTGACCCTGGCGGGACACATCGCTAATCAGGAGCTCGCCACCGTTATCGCCGAGTCCGACATTGGTTTGTTTCCAAGTCGCGACGCGCCTGCAGAAGGCGGCTTTGAGGGTTTCGGAATCGTTGTTCACGAGTTGGCCGCCGCTGGTCTCCCAGTTGTTGTTGGCGACGCGGCCGGAGCCCGCGATGCCGCAGACCCGGCCTGGGCAACTCTGATCGATCCTGATGATCTGCGAGCATGGGTCGCTGCGATTGCCGATCTCGCTTCGAACGTAGAGCTTCGGCAACAGCGGTCGCTGGCCGCGGCCGAGTTCGGGACACGCCTCGACACGTCTCGAACCGCGCGTACCTACCTAGCGGCCTTGACCGGTGACGGGTCTATCGCGCCGCGCACCGTAGACCCAGACCTGGCGGAGATCTGAGATGTGCGGAATCGCCGGAGCCACGGGGCCTGGAGCCGACCAGGTGGCTCGCAGACTCGCTAGTGCGTTGGCCCATCGTGGGCCCGACAGTGCCGGATGCTGGTCTGGCCCCGGAGTTGCTCTAGCCCACACGCGCCTAGCGATCCTCGATCGGGCACCGCGGTCCGATCAGCCGTTCAGACTCGGACCACTGACCCTCGTTTACAACGGCGAAATCTACAACTACCTCGAAGTTCGCCGCGAGCTCGAAGCGGCCGGGCACCGATTCTCGACCTCCGGCGACACCGAAGTACTGGCCAAACTGTGGTTCGAAAACGGCGCTGCCGGCCTCGACCGGGCCCAGGGAATGTTTGCCTTCGCAGTGTGGGATTCTCGCGATGCGAGCATCACTCTCGGGCGTGATCGTCATGGCATCAAGCCTCTCTATTGGCGACCCAGGCGGCGTGGTCTTGAGTGGGCCTCTGAAGTCTCGGCGTTGAATCGAAGCACCGACACCGTCGACAGTGCGGCCCTGAGGGAGTTTCTCCGGTTCGGCGCGCCGATCACGCGAACGGTCGTGGACGGAGTTTCCGAACTTGCACCGGGAACGGTTCTACGTGCTGATGCGCGAGGCATCAACATCCATCGTTTCGCCGCCCCACGCGGCAACGCTGTCGAGCCAGACACCATCGAAGCGATTCACACTTCAATTTCCCAACACGCTCGCGCCGATCGTCCGCTGGCACTCTTCTTGTCTGGAGGTTTCGACTCTGCCGCGATCCTCCGAGGCCTTGTCGGAGCCGACGTTCGGCCCTTGTGTCTCACCTTGGCAACCGGACACAACGCCGAGGACGTGAAACGCGCGAGGGCTACGGCTCAAAACTATGGCGCCGACCACGAAGTTGTGGCCGTTGACGACTCGGTTCTGTCGGAAAAGATCACGGGCTTTCTGGCGGCGATGGACCAGCCTGGCATCGACGGATTCAACAGCTACCTGATCTCGGAGATCTGCCGATCGTACGATCGCTCGGTGGCGCTCAGCGGCCTTGGCGGCGACGAAGTCTTCGGCGGATACACGTACTACAAAACTGAAGCTCAGCTGGATCGGATAGCACCGATCGTCCAGCGGACTCCTGATCGGCTCCTCGCTGTGGGCGCACAGTTTCTAGCGGCCGCAAGTGGCCGTTCTCGCACAAGAATCGACGCTGTTCTGCGCGGCCGTTCGCTTGCCGAGCGCCATCGCGGCTTTCGCACATTGTTCAGTGATGCCGAAGTTGAGAGGCTCACCGGTTGCCGCCCGAAAAGGTCAGTTCGGTGGGACACGGATCACAACGCAAACAGCCGACAGCAACTGGCCGAGCTGGATGCGGCCACCTACCTTCGCCCGACCTTGCTTCGCGACGCCGACGTCTACTCGATGTGGCACGGTGTCGAACTTCGGACGCCCTTTGTTGATACCCGAGTGATCAATAGTGTTCTCGGCCAGTCCTCAGCACCAACCAAGCTCGATATCGCCCACCGATGGAACGACCAATTCCTGGTTCAGAAGGCAACCGAACCTAAGTTGACCTTCAGGTTGCCTTGGCAACAATGGCTGAGGAGCAGTGAGGATGATGTGCACGGGATCGTTCGCTCATCGCCAGACCCATGGAACGGGCTACTTCGGGTCGATGCTGCCCATCAAATACTCGACCACGACGACGGAACAGCTGCTGATCCGCTGCGTCGATGGTCACTAATCGTGTTGGCTCGCTGGTTGAATCGAAGTCGACGAACAACGCCGTCCTGGGCCGCAGATGCATTCGCGGACCATGCTCCTCACAGTTCCGAGGCACGCACATGAAAATTCTGTTCATCAACCCTGGTGGCCGAGCCCAAGGCGGTGCCGAGCTCAGCCTGGCTGAGCTGATTAGTGGTTTGGTCGACCGCGATCATGTTGTCGAGGTCGCGCTGATGGCGTCTGGCGACGCAGCAACGCTCTTCCGAGACTGCGGGGCCCAGATCGTGGCTGTGGTTGCTGACGATCTCCAAGTTGCGCCCCGACATGCCGGCTCGGCCCGTTTTGTCCACGGTGCAGTAAGGGCTCTGCCCCAGGTCGGATCTATTGTTCGCGACTTGCGTCGCGTCATCGCCAGTTCTGACCCAGACATCTTGCACTCGAACGGCTTTCGGAGCCACCTGCTAACGCCCTTGCTGGCTCCAGGAGCACCACCAATTGTCTGGTCGCTTCGAGACCTCGCTCCCCACGGGCTTCATCGAATGCTGCTGCGGGCATCGTCGACGAGGGCGGCCGCAGTCATCGCCAACTCCGAGTTCACGGCCGCGCAATCAACACATCCGTCGGTGCATGTGGTCGCCAATGCGGTCACCGCGATTCCCAACCGCGACCGCCAAAGGGCGCGACACCGCCTCGGTCTTCAATCTGATCGTCATGTCGTCTCAGTGTTGGCTCACCTTCACCCATCGAAGGGTCACGATGTGATGATCGGCGCTCTGGCGCAATGGGACGCTCCGAGTCGACCGATTCTCGCCATCGCTGGAGGCCACCACTACCCAGGAAGCGCCGAATACGAGAAGCGACTTTTGTCCATAGCCAACAAACTCGGCGTCAGCGAAGATCTGCGACTGCTCGGTACCGTCGACGATGTAGCCGAGGTATACGCGGCGTCCGATGTTGTGGTCCATCCATGTCGTCACCCAGAAGGATTTGGGCGGGTCGTCGTCGAGGCCAACTCGGCGGGAGTTCCAGTGGTCGCCACCGATATCGGCGGGGTCGCTTCACTGATCCGC
>JAADHX010000128.1 GCA_013151655.1 Actinomycetota bacterium | reverse complement strand
GATCGAGCCATTCTGCGGTGTCGGCGACTGCGATCGCATGGCCCCAATTCACGTACAGCCGGTGGGTGATGATGCGAATCCAGATGCCGGCATCGGAGAGCCGCCACAACGCCTCAGGGGCGCCGGACACCACGGGCATGGTTCGAAACATGCGGTGTTGAAGAACCGCTATTCGATGCAGACGTTCGAAGTCGCCGTCGGCTAGGCCCCATTCGGAGAACCCCCATGACCGTTGAAGGGGGAGCGCGTCAGGGTTTACGCCGAGTTCCTCGGCCACGATCTGCCGGAAGGCCATGGTGTGGTCGGCACATACACCGTCGAGGTCTACGCCGAGAATGAAGTTTCCGTGGGGCACCCCGTCAGTATCACCCACCGACGCGGGTATCAGTGCCTGCCAGGCTAAAGTTCGAAGTATCCCGTGGTGGCTATCGCCCTGTCGACTGTTGCCTTGATCTGTGCATCGTCTACGCCGAGCAATCGAAGCACAGCGCCCGCAAACGTGCGCTCAAGCACGTCGGCTGCGGGTTCGTCTTGGGCTGCGATGTGGAGCAGGCACTGATGTGCGATTCCCAAAAGCATGGATGCCACAGCACTAGGTTCGTCGACGCGGAACAGGCTGGCGTCGCGGCCTTCGCAGACGATTCGTTCGAGAACCTCGAGCAATTCCCTGGTGGTCTCAAACAGGTTCCGGCCGAGGGATTCAGTCCAGAATCGAGCCCACAGTGGCTCGTGAATCGAGCGTCGGACCAGTACGACCAGTGCTACGCAGATACGATCGGATGAGTTGTCAAAGTCGGACCCGCGTAGGCGGCGAATGTCGACAACCCAGTCGGTGATTGCCTGCTGTGACAACGTCAGGAGAAAGTCCTCACGATTGTCGAAGTGGTTGTAGAACGACCCCAGGGCCACGTCGGCTCGTTCGGTGATGCTTGAGATCGTCAGCCGGTCGATGCCAAGCTCGCCGATCGCCAACATTCCAGCGTCTAGGAGCGACTGGCGCGTCCTGGCCCTGCGCCGTTCCATGCGGTTGCTTGGTGGCGGAGAGGATTGCTCGAGCTCGTTGACGCTGTTGCCCTTGTGCACGCCTTGTTTCTAGCAGCTAACGGACCGCAGCGGGTATAGATAGCGTTCACCCAAGCGCCTAAAGTGAACAATTGTTAATGGATCCTTTACTTCATCACGGACAGTGGAGGTTGAGCCACAAAGTTTCAGCACTGGAGTCGAGACCTTGAGATCGAGGCCACTTCAGGTAGTCGCGATGACGTCGGTCTCACGCTGACGATCGGCGGCTGGCAACCGGTCAGATGTGGGAAGCTAGTGACGCCTAAATAGGCGTCGCTTACCTTCTCCGAGGTCGGGCTCGACGGCTGTTGTTGGCCAGCTGGTCTCGAGATCGGCGTGCCCCTCGATTCGTACCAGCTCGAGTTCAGCCTGGGTGTAGGCGGTGTCCCTCGGGTCGATAGCGCGGTAGCGGCGTTCGGCAGCCTTAAGAGTGTCTGGCGCGAGGAGATCTGGAGTTAGCGTCACGACGAGCCACTCAGAGCGTGGCGCGACGAATAGGTATCCGTCGGCTAACTCGGCGAGGTCGAACGGTGCTAACTCGCCGTCGACTGCGCCCTGGAGCCCATGAACTCGGACGCTGCCGAGAGTGCTGCGGTCGAGGGCCAGTCCGAAGGTTGACTCCGGGTCAGGGCTGGCAGCAATGAGTTCCTCAACCCGGTCCAGGGCATCGGAATCATCGATAGCTCCGTGGAACACGACCCTGGCAAGACCCTCGCCCAGCCAGTTCGCCAGGAGGATTCCCGGGGTGAGGATTGGGCGAGAATCGACGAACTCGACGAGGTTCGTGTTTGTCCTTGGACCGTCGGCGTAGACCACAGCTCGCTCACCACCTCTGAGGACCTCGGCGGTCACAATGTTGGCGAGGTGCGTCGCGGCGATGTCGCGATAGTGGCCACCTAACCACCAATCGCGCAGTTCGGTTTCGGCTGCCGAGCGTCCGTCGAGCAAGTCTGGATCTTCGACGTACGACGCAAGCCCCGCGGCTACGACTCGAAACGGAGGCCAGCCTTGGGGTCGGTCTTGGTTGTGTTGCCACACCGCATGCAGAACGTCGACGTACTCGTCGTAGCCAAAACCTATGCCCATGAGGTCGACAAAGAGTGCCACGGCTAACCGTCGATCCCACTCGGACCCTTGGCACAGCTGGTCGAGGTCTGCTTGCCGGCGCGAATTTGTGAACTCCCAAACCAAGTTCGCTACGCCGGCACTATGAAGGGGACCAATCGACTTCGCCAGAACATCGAGGTGCTGCGCTACACCACGCTGGTCGCCGAGCATGGTGACCTGATGGGTGCTCGCAACCTCGACCAAGTGCTGTATCGGGGTCGTTAGGGCCGACCGGTTGGATGGAGTCGGGTTTGCGCCAGCGCCACCCTGCGCCTGGGCTGGGGTTGATTCGCCGTCGTCGTCTTGACGTGCGGGGCGAACCGCGAAGACGTCATTCATGCTCGCTGGCCACTCCGTCTGGTAGTTCGAGAATCGTCACTGTGCCTGAATCGCCGTCGACTTCGATCAGTGCTCCATCGGGGATACGTCGGGTGGCGTCGGTAACGCTAACAACGCAAGGGATGCCTAGCTCCCGCGAGACAATAATGGCGTGGCTCATGATGGCTCCGACATCAACCACGACAGCCTCGGCTGGAACGAACAACGGTGTCCACGATGGGTCGGTCAGGCGAGCGATCAACACGTCGCCTGGGCCAAGGGCACCAGGATCGCTTGGATCAGTCACGATGCGAGCCCGCCCGCGGGCCCTCCCGCTGCAACCTGGGAGCCCACCGAGCACCTCGCCTACCACGACCGGGTCAGCTTGGCGATCTCGAAACTGCCATGTATCGAATGATGGCTGTTCGCCAACAAAGAAGAATGGCGGCTCGCGTGAGCTGAGCAGTTTGTGCATCTTTGTTCGCTCTTCGATGACTGCTGCGAACGATGCTGGGTTGGCGAGGTAGTCATCGAGTTCGTCGATGGTGACGAACCACATGTCGCCCTTCTTTCCGCCTGAGCGTTCGACCACCCGACGATCTAGTTCTTTGGCGCTAAGGCGTACTTCATGGATGGCCTTGACGATTGTGGTCTTTGACCGTTCTCGGCCCTGGGAGAGAAGTCTGGCTGCTCGGAGGACGCGTTTGAAGATGCGTTGGTTCAACCAGCCCAGCGAATTGAGAGCGGCGGCCTCTTCGGTGTTGCGTTCGAGGGCAAGCCTGGCCTTCTGGAGCCTAGGGTCGTGATCTTTGGCGGCGCCGCGCATCCTGTCGATCAGCGCGTAGGCCAGCATGGGGTCGGTTTCCCATGTGTCGTACGCGGTGTCCCACTCGTTGGGACCGCGCGAACCGAACTCGGCGATGAACTCGGCAAACGTCGAGTTGAACTCACCTACTCCTGATGTATTGGCGCGTAGCCTGAGGTTTTCCTGGAGATGCTCAACGCCCTCGTCAAAGATGGCACTCAGAAGTGGACTCTCATTTACCAGGCGGCCGAGATCCCAGATCGCGTACGACGGCGCAGCCGACTCGACCTCGCCAAGTCCGCCCAGAAGTCTGACTGCTATTGACTCATCATCGAGTGAGTCCTTGCAGATCTTCGAAAGCGCGCCGACTGCGAGACCAGCATTCGAGCTAACGACAAGGTGGGTCTCGAACAATTCGTCGAAGACATAGGTAAACCGGTCGACCAACGAGCGCAAGTGGACGTCGGTGGCCGACCGAACGTCTCCGATCTGCGCGTGAAGTTGGGCGATGATTTTCTTGTCGGCCTCGAGCCCGGGCAGCTCGGACGTTCCGAGCACGGTCCAGACTGCTTTCAACGAGCGCGCTGACGCCAGAAGGCTTTTGTCGTCGCGATGGTGAACGTGGGGAGGCGGGTTGGCCGCGCCCAAGAACATTCTGTCGACGTCGTCGATTGTCGCGCCGGGCAGGCGCAGAGCCAGGACACGCGAGTAGGACAGGTTTAGGTAGGAATACCCACCGAACACTCCCGAGGCCACGGCAACATCTGGTCCTTCAGCGAAATCGCGGGCCAGAGTTGCGCCGCCCCGACTCATGGCTCTGCGAAAGGCGGCTTCGCCCGATTTCCATGACAAGGAGAAGCTCAGCGGCATCATGACTTCGGGGAACACTTCGCCGGCGTTGCCGCGGGTCCATACGTCGAAACGTTCGCTGGCGGGACTGGAAACCCATTCGCCAGGGCCTATGGGCTGAAAGTAGTTCGTCATAGTGAAGCTCGGGAACATTGTTCCAGATCTCACTGGCTCTTCATCAGTTCTTGACAGGGCGTTGAGCATGATCTTTTCAACAACCCCCAAGAAGGCCCGGTTCGACCGGGTTCCCAGACAAGGAGCGACCCTGATGGAGTCGATAGCTCAGGAACCACAGAGTTCGAAACCCCGACCCGCCAAAAGGCGCCAGCTCGGTTTGCTTAGCGTAACTGCCGTTGTTGCGGCGTTAGGCGGTGCAGCCATTGCCGGCGGAGCCGTTTCAGCGGCTACGGCTCGATCAGCAGACGAGGCATCAATTGCGACGATTCGTCTGGCCCAGTCGGTCGCGAACAATGCTCACGATGTCGGTGATCCCGTACTAACGACGGGCACTGGCGTACAAGGGAACGAATCTGCCGACACGACACCAGGCGACATCGAAGGCGACGATGGGTGCGAGTTTGGTGACTTCGGGGATCCTGACTTCGAGTTCGGCGAGGACTTGCCACAGGAGATGATCGATGAGATCAACGCCGAAAGTGCTGAGCTCGCCGAGTTCCTCGATGGCAAGGGTGTTTCTTACAGTAACGAGACCGACGAACTAGGTATCTCGTTCCCGGCTCCGGCTGACGATGATGAGCCCGGTTGGGCCGCCGTAGACGAGTTCTTTCAAGAAAAGTACGGCGACCTCGGTGACGCAGACCTCGGTGACCCTGACCTCGATGAAGGTGGCGATGTGGGGCCGGACACCACCACGCCGTAGGTCAGCTGGCGAGCAATCGGTAACCCGTGAATGTCAAACTGGTCCGTACTCCGTGTGGGTGCGGACCAGATTGGCGATTGACGACGTTTTGAGGATGACAGGATCGTGAACACTCAGCTATCTAGAGCTCGTATCGTTGTTGCCGAGGACGATGTCCGTCAGGCCGAGCTGATTCGTCTCTACCTTGAGCGAGATGGACACCAGGTAGTTGTTACTCACGATGGCCGGGCGGCCCTCGACGAGATCCGCCGTCGGGTTCCAGACCTGGCGGTGCTCGATGTGATGATGCCCCATGTCGATGGTCTCGATGTGTGCCGAATCCTTCGTTACGAATCGGACCTTCCCATCATCTTCGTTACCGCTCGATCCACCGAAGAAGATCTGTTGCTCGCTCTAGACCTCGGGGCCGACGACTACCTAACCAAGCCGTACAGCCCTCGCGAGTTGGCGGCGAGAGTCAGAACGGTTCTGAGACGAGCACGCCCGCTGCGATCGGCTTCTGAGATGCTTGGGGTCGGCTCTCTCGAAATTGATCCCTTGAAACACCGCGTGACTCTCGACAACGCGGTCATTGCCGTAACGGCTAAGGAATTCGCAGTGTTGGCCGCATTAGCCGCCGAGCCTGGCCGGGCGTTTAGTCGTCAACAGTTGCTGGAGGCTGCATTCGGATTCGATCACGACGTTCTCGAACGCACCATCGACGTTCATATCCTGAACCTCAGAAAAAAGCTGGAGGCCGACGCCGGTGATCCGCAATACATCTGCACGGTTTATGGGGTCGGTTATGCCTTCGCCGAGGACTGATCGATGAGGTTGAGCCTCGTGGGCCGAGTAGTCGGCGTCGTTGTCGCGGTGGCTGTGGTTGCTATCGTCGCAACCGCTGTCGTGGTTGCCGAACTCGCCGAAAAAGCGACCATCGACGAAGTCCAGCGCCTCTTTGAACAACAGGACGAGATTGCAACCGATTTGGAGCTAGCGGCTCTCGACGCCGGTTCGTGGGCACTGGCTGTCGATGCGGCCGAACAACTGGCGAGCGATAGCGGCGTGCGAGTCGTCGTGCGTTCGTCCAACGGTCGAACCCTTCTCGATACCGAAGCCGATGTTGCGCCAACGGATCGAACTCGACTTTCGCAAAGCTCGGTTCAGATACTCAGCCCCTTCGACACATACTTTTCGACGGTAGTTTTCGATGACGATGGCAGCGGTGCCTTCTTTGATCCCGATGCCGAGTTGAACAGGTTGGTCGGCGAGTGCCTTGATCAGGTTGGGGCGCTTGACTCGATCGAACTCGATGACTTCGGATCGCCCGTGCCGATTGCCACGGATCCTGAACTTGAACAAGGGTGCATCAACACCGCGGTGGCCGATTTCTACAGTGATCCTGATTTCTTTGATCCGTTCGGCGTCGAGACCAATCCGGGTGTGCTGGTTGAGGATGCACTGCTCTTTCTCGGATACTCGGGTACCGGCGAACTTGCCGGACTCGATAGCGATCTCGGCTCTGAT
>JAADHX010000387.1:6605-9543 GCA_013151655.1 Actinomycetota bacterium | reverse complement strand
AATCGGGCCAGGCTCGTCAGCGCCGTCAGGGGTGTTGAACACAGCCGCACGACGGACGTCGCCGGTCTCGCCAGTGAGATTCTGGACGGTGATAATGAAGTTGACGGGCGCCATCTCTTCACCGTCCATCTCCTCGTCGTCCATGTCTTCGTCGCCCATTTCTTCATCGGACATTTCCTCATCGGACATTTCTTCGTCGTCCATCGCTTCATCGGTCGAACTTTCCGGTTCCGCGACGGCCGCGACGGTGTCTTCGCTCGCCTGAGTTGTTGTGGTGTCGGCGTCGCTATCGCCACACGCGGCCGCCAATAGCGCCATTCCGGCTGCTAGAGCCAGAGCCTTAGTTCGTTTCATGAGTGTCCTCGGGGTCGGTCGGGCGCCAACACGGTTGCTGGCGACGCACGAATGAAAGCGGGAACGCTCTCGATTCCTTTCGAATCGCGGCACCGTTCAGCGATCGTTCCGAGGTCTTACAAAATCCTTGCTGAACCGAATAGCGAGGACATTCGGCCCGTTTCGGCTCTTTCTGTAGCCATATTTGCGAATATCTCACTCTGCGTGGTATTCACGAGCCGTATGAACATCTCACCTTCGACGGGACTTCGATCCCGCTCCGTCATGGTCGCTCTCCTAGCCACCGCGATGCTGAGCACAGTTCTGTTCGCCGTCACCACCGGCGTCAGCAGCGCTGGCCCCGGCGTGACCGCCCTGCCCGAAACACCTCGATCAAACACACCGGTAGCAACCGACGGGCGAGGTTATGCCGGGGCTCAAGTCGGAAATCGCATTCTGGTTGGGGGCAACTTCTCCGTCGTAGAACCCCAGCCAGGCGACACCGCAATCAGCTTGCCGAATCTCTACATCTACGACGCCGACACGGGGCTGCTTGACGCCAACCAGTTCGACATCGATGGTCGCGTCGATGTCATCATTGCCGCCGCCGAACCGGATCAGGTCTACATCGGCGGCCGCTTCAACACCGTCAACGGAATCACCAAACGCAAGGTCGCCAAACTCGACTTGTCCGACGGCACCGTAGTTACCGGATTCACTTCACAGGGCGATGGGACCGTCCGCGATCTGGCGCTCAACAACGGGACGCTGTACCTAACCGGGAGTTTTGTCTCTCTGAATGCCCTTGACGCACGCGGCCTAGGGGCTGTCGACGCCGCAACTGGCGCCGTCGACACGTCGTTCTCGCTGCCGCTGACGACCTACTACGCGCGTTATAGCGGCTCCATTGGTCAACGGATTGAAGTCACCCCCGATGGCACAACCCTCGTTGTGATGCATCGGGCCCGCTACGTCGACGGCGAAGAACGTCGCGGGGTTGCGATGGTCGACATCAGCGGGCCGGTGGCAACTCTCACCGATTGGCAGACGAACCTCTGGGATCCAGTTGGCGCAAACGGCTTCATGCTCAACGATGGAGCCATGAGCCCCGACGGAACCTATTTGGTGCTGGTCAATGGAGCCGGCGACGGTCCGCCATGGCGCGACACTGCCATCGCGTTCCCCGTGGCGGGACAAGACAACGTCGAAACCCTCTGGGTCAACCGTCTCCACGACTCGGCTTGGGCGGTCGAGGTCGACGATGATGCCGTCTACGTCGGCGGTCACTTCTGTTGGATTCAAGGCCCAGACGCTCCAGATCCCTGGGATGACCCACGCCCTAGCGGAGGCCGCTGCCCGAATAAGAACAGCAACAACGACACCAACGTTCACCGCGACTCGATTGGCGCGCTCGACCCAACGACCGGTAAGGCAATAATCGACTGGGTTCCGTGGAGCGACGCGTTCAACGGAATCCGGTCCCTTGAGTTGATCGACGACGGCCTGCTCGTGGGCGGCGACCAGACCCGCACGAGCGATATTCGCACCGGTCGTTCTGCATTCTTCGCCTATGCCGATGCCGGGCCAACGAACCTGGCCCTCGGTCGGGCCGCCAGCCAATCTTCGACAACCAGTGACGGCGATGCTGAACGTGCCGTCGACGGCAATCGCAACCCTGACTGGTTCACGAGGACCCTGACCGCGACCGCAGACGAACTACAGCCCTGGTGGGAGGTCGACCTCGGTTCAGTCAACCAGGTCGGAACAGTTCAACTCTGGAATCGAGCTGATTGCTGCGCTGACCGGCTAGCCGACGTTTGGGTCTTTGTCAGCGAGATGCCGTTCGTTTCGGACGATCCTGCGGTTCTGTCGGTAGATCCGAACGTCGAATCTGTGTTCCTCGCCGGAGTTCAGGGTCTGCGAACCGACGTCACGGTCGACGCTCAGACTCGTTATGTGCGTGTCCAGCTGAACGGTTCGAACTACCTGACCCTCTCCGAAGTGCGGGTGTTCGAGGGACAGGTAGCCGACAACATCGACCCGACGGTCACGATCACCGATCCTGCTGATGACAGCACTGTCGCGGCACCAGTCGATCTCCTCGGCAACGCCAGCGACAACAGCGGCGTCGAAACCGTCCAACTCGAGCTACGCAACCGCGACACCAACCAATGGCTACGCGCCGATGGAACCTGGGGAGCCTGGCAACGATTCGACATCAGCGTCGCAACCCCAGGAGCAACAACAACAGACTGGGCACATCAAGTCATCGACATCGAAGACGGACGCTACAAGTTCTGGATCTTCGCCAAAGACGCAGCCGGAAACACCAGCGTCGCCGACACCCACAAATTCGACGTCTTCAACGGCGTAGCCGACAACATCGACCCGTCTGGAATCATCGTCAACCCAAGTCAAGACTCGACAATTGCGTCTCCGGTGACGCTTGACGGGACCGCAGCCGACAACGTCGGAGTGGCGAACGTTGCGGTCGAACTGCGAAATCGCGACACCAACCAATGGCTTCGGATCGACGGAACTCTCGGCGCATGGGAACTCCTTACCGCCAGCCTGGACAACCCAGGAGCGACCGCGACCGATTGGG
>JAADHX010000387.1:0-6533 GCA_013151655.1 Actinomycetota bacterium | reverse complement strand
TCGTTCGCAGGTTCGAGCTATCAACTCCATAGAACAACAAACACAGCCGGCCCGACCAATCCGGCGTGATGCGCGTTCACGAAACGCGGGTGCCTTTCAAGTCGCTTGAATCGCCGCGTGATCTGCAATACAACGGGCCCCATGACCGACGCTGCCCCTGGGCACGAACCCCGCAGCGAGCTCTTCGAAATCGAGGACCTTGCCACGCTCGAAGTTCTCATTGACCCGCTACGACTTCGCGTTGTCAACGCGTTGATCGGCTCAGCGCTGACCGTCAAGGAGATCGCCGCTGAGCTTGGCGTCGCGACGACCCGGCTCTACTACCACGTGAACCTGCTCCTCAACGCCCGACTGATCGAAGTCGTCGACACCGAAAAGGTCGGGGCCTCGATCCAACGCAGGTTCCGCTCGACAGCGAAGGAATACTCGCCTGCCGACTCTCTCGCCAGGCTCGTCGTGACCGACCGCCGCACGGCCGACGCCGTTACCAGCCTTGTTCTCGAGGGAGCGCGTGTCGACGCCAACGCCCTGCTCGCGCAGCTTCGCGTCGATGCCAACCACCCGAACGCCAAGGGAGCGGTCGGACGCGTCTCGCTCAGCATCTCGCCAAGCCGAGTCGAGTACTGGCTGTCGAGACTGACCGAAGTTGTCGACGAGGTCGAACAGGAGCGAGAGCAGTTCGACGACGCACAACTGTACGGCTTCTCGTTCGTGCTTGCGCCGCTTGCCTCACCTCTCAGAGGTGGTGCGCAATGACCCCGGACGCGCCGTCGTCTTCTGCAGCAGTTGGTGTTAGACAACTCGTGGCCGTGCCCGACTTTCGCCGGCTATGGATCGCTCAGATCGTCTCTGACTTCGGCGACAGCCTCACCTTCATCACACTGCTGTTCCTCGTACAGCGTCTGACCGGTTCGACCGTTGCGCTTGCCGGTCTCGCCATCTCGATCACGATTCCCTCTCTTTTGTTCGGCGTCGTGTCTGGCGTGTTTGTCGATCGTTGGGACCGCCGCAAAGTCATGCTGGTTTCCGACGTGTTAAGGGGAGTCGTCGTTCTTGGCCTCGTGTTCGTACGTTCGGCCGATTCGGTTTGGTTGGCGTACGCGCTCGCCTTCACCCACGCCGCGATCGCCACGCTGTTCGACCCAGCGAAGAGCGCGCTGCTTCCCTCGCTTGTGGGAAAGGACAACCTGCTCGCCGCGAACTCGGTGTCGCAGACCTCCGAAGTCGTTGCGGGCCTTGCCGGGACTGCAGTCGCGGGCTTGTTGGCCGCCTCACTCGTCGACCTGTGGCCGGTCTTCGTTCTCGACGCAGGCACATTCTTGTTGTCCGCGTACTTCATAAGCCGAATTGCAGTTCGTTCCGAGGACAAACAAGCCGAGGTCCCCAAGAGCGGGGCCGGGGTGTGGGAGGAGATGGTCGAAGGGTTCCGGGTGATATCTGGCTCTCGCCCATTGATGGGGGTTGTTGTGAGTGGCGCGATTGCCATGCTCGGCCTTGGCACGATCAACGTGCTGATGGTTCCGCTGATCATCGACGACTTGGCGGTTTCGGAGTCTTGGTTCGGATTGATCCAAGGCTCCCAGGTTGTCGGAATGGTGACCGCCGGCATAATCGTCGCGGTGCTGGCCGCCCGGTTCAGCGAGAGCAGGCTGATCGTGGGTGGATTGATCGCCGTCGGGATGATGATCGCCGCAATCAGTCGAGTGACATCGGTTTGGCAGTTGATGGTGATCCTGACGGTGATCGGGCTGGCCGTTGTGCCGGTAGGAGCAGCGGCCGGTACGCTCGTGCAGACTTTGGTGCCCGACGAGCTGCGGGGCCGAGTCGGGTCGTCGATGGAGACAGTTACATCGACTGCGAGCGTCATCTCGATGGGCTTCGCCGGAGTCGTGGCTGCGAGCATCGGCACCCGCAGCGTGTTCGCGATCTCGGGGGCAATCACGATCGCGGCCGGTGTAGTGGCCTGGTTCATGTTCAGAGGTACCGACGAATAGTCGGACCGCCAACGACCGCACTTTCAGTGCTCATTGACGTACTCGGGAACGGACATGAAGCGAGGCTCTTGAACGTCAGGTATCGCAGCCGGCCGATTCGGGTTTGTGACCAGTGCGTTCCAGCCAGATTCGTTCGACATCGTCGAAGAGGTTCTTGATGCTCTCTGGTGCAAGCCGCAGTTCGGATGCCGATGAGAGCGCCAGTGTGCAGTCGACAACTGTGTCGACTCCAGCCCGATCGCGGATTCCGTGCGCCACTGCATCCGCTATGGCGATGCCGTGCGCCATTGGTCCACCGCCGAGGCTCGGCGAGTGATGATAGTGAACGGCCAGCCCGATGTCTTCGGGAAAACCCCATGCGTCGAGCATGATTCTGCCGACCTCAGCATGGTCGACGCCTAGAATCTCCTGCTCTGCTGTGTGCCATTGGCAACCAACGTTACGAGCGGCGCGCAGCGCGCCAAGCTCCGTTTCCGAGAGGATCTGGCCCACGACGAGCTTGCCGATGTCATGCAGCAGGCTTGCCGTCACGAGTTCTCCTCGGAGTAACCCAGGTGTCAGTGGGATTAGGCGTTCAGCGGCCACTGATGCCAGTTGCGAGTGCAATGACAGCTCGCAGTATTCGAGCCCGTACGCAGGTATTGGACGTTCGAGAAGCTCCGAAACAGCGTCGGACAGAGCGAGTGACACAACCCTCAACACGCCGAGCCGCATGACTGCATCCTGGGCTGTCCCGACCGCGTGAGCCGCGGCTTGGGTGGCCGAGTTCGCCTCCACCAGAACCTTGGTGAGCATGGCCTGATCGAAGTTCAGGACCTTCGCCACATCACTGGCACCGTTCTCAGGATCAGCAGCGGCGCGTGTGAGCTCCATCACGCTTCCCGGAAGAGGAGGCCAAGACAACGCCTGCTCTAGAAGGTTTCGATCAAAGGAGAGGGACATGAGAGCGACCACCGAGTCTGGGGTTGGGTCCTTAGAGGTACTGAACCTGTCGGCCGGAGTTGGAAACTAATTAGGACCACGACCACCGGCGCTGAAGTCGTTGGTCTGGAGATATCGGAACGACTGCTCCGACGCTAGTTGCCTTATCTCGCGGGTATTTCGGCCGATTCGCATTCCTGTGTACCAATCGTGCCGGGAAGAGGAGCTGCCATGGATGACATGGACGACGTAATCCAGGAATTCCTCCTAGAGAGCTACGAGGGCTTGGACGAACTCGATCGGGAGTTCATCGAGCTGGAGAGCAATCCCGCCTCCGAAGAGCTTCTGGCTAGCATCTTTCGCACAATCCACACGATCAAGGGAACAGCTGGGTTCTTCGGCTTCGACCACCTCGGCGAGGTAACCCATGCTGGCGAGAGCCTTCTCAGCTTGTTGCGCGAGGGAACTCTCCCTCTCAACGTGGCGATCACTGATGCTCTGTTGACAATGGTTGATGCGGTTCGAGTCATGCTCAACGAAGTTGAGAAAACGCAGGCAGATGGCACTAACGAGTGGGCGGAGCTTGTGCAAGAGCTCAATCGCCTAGCCGACCCATCAGCTGGCACACCAACCGAAACGAAGGCTCCGGAAACAGGCGAACCCTCCGACACCGCTACAGACAAGCCCGCCGAGTCCTCGGCCGTAGGAGTTGACACAGAAACGCCCATTGCTTCGCCGGTAACTGAGGATGCGGCCCATCCGACGGAGAAGCCTACGCCGATCGCTACCGAGACGGAAGCCAACTCGTCGGTCGCCGACAGTTCGATTCGGGTCGACGTAGCGCTTCTTGATCGGCTTATGAACCTAGTTGGCGAGTTGGTACTGGCCCGCAACCAAGTCTTGCAATACCACGCCCTGCGGGCAGACAACTCTTTCCAGGGCACAACCCAGCAACTCGATCTCATCACCACCGAGCTTCAAGAAAGCGTGATGAAGACGAGGCTCCAGCCCATCGGGAATGTATGGGCCAAATTTCCCCGCGTCGTGCGCGATCTCTCGGCGAGCCTCGACAAGAGTGTGAGTCTCGAGATGATCGGCAAAGACACTGAGCTTGACAAGACCCTGATCGAGGCCATCAAGGATCCACTGACCCACATCGTTCGCAACTCGGTCGATCATGGTATTGAGAGCCCAGAAGAGCGGGTTGGCGCCGGCAAGCCCGAGACAGGGACTCTCACGTTGCGCGCCTATCACGAGGGCGGGCAGGTGATCATCGAAATCGCGGATGACGGTGGTGGTCTCGACCTAAGCCGCATTCGCGACAAGGCGGTTTCTCAGGGGCTGATCACTCCCGATCGAGCAGCCGCGATGACCGACCGCGATCTGGCGAACTTGATTTTCGCCCCAGGCTTCTCGACGGCCGAGCAGGTGACTGCCGTTAGTGGTAGGGGCGTCGGTATGGATGTCGTGCGGACCAACGTCGAAAAGATCAGCGGTTCACTCGACATCGTTACGAACAAGGGCATTGGCACGACGCTTACGATCAAAATCCCGCTAACGCTGGCCATCATTCCGGCGCTCATCATCACTTGCGATGTCGACAAGTATTTGATTCCGCAGGTGAATTTGCTTGAGGTCCTCCACATTGGTCCGGAGACCTCGGCAAAGCTCGAGGTCGCCGGCGACGCCGAAGTGTTGCGGTTGCGCGGGAGGCTTCTGCCGATAGTCCATCTACGCCAGGTACTCGGTCGCGAACCAGCCGAGGAAGGTGCTTCTGGTCAGGGCCAGAACATCGTGGTGATTCAAGCCGATGGCCGCGAGCTCGGTCTTGTTGTAGATCAGATCAATGACACAGAAGAGATAGTCGTCAAACCCCTTAGCCCGCATCTCAAGAGCATCGGCGTTTACGCCGGAACAACCATCATGGGCGACGGCGCTGTCTCGCTGATTCTCGATGCAGTAGGTATTGGGCGAGTCAGCGGAGTTGTGAACGAGGCCAGCAGACACCATGACACGGCGGATGTCGTCGACAAGGACGAGCAAAGAGGTGCTACCCAGTCGTATCTCGTAGCCCAGGTGAGCGGCGACTTGGTCGCCATTCCATTAGCGCTCGTGTCGAGATTGGAAGAACTGGATCCGAGCCTGGTGGAGCGCGCTGCGGGCAAACTTGTGATCCAGTACCGCGGTCGCCTTCTCAACCTGGTCCACCTCTCGAAGATACTTGGCAAGAGCGACACCGACATCGATCGGGATGAGTCGCTCCGACTACTCGTCTATGAGTCAGACGGACAGTCCTACGGGCTCATCGTCGACGAAATCCTCGACGTGTTCGAAGCTGACCTGTCCGACGGTGTCCCATCCACTCAGCGGGGCCTAGCCATCTCCGGGGTCATTGGCCGTCGGGTGACCGACCTCATCGACCTCGACGAAATAGTCGCGATGGCCAATGCAGTCACAGACCAGCTCGTGATGGTCTAAGAGAGGGTATTCAGATGACAGATCGCCTCTACGCCACCTTCTACATCGACGACACGTTGTTCGGTATCGACGCGACCGATGTCCAGGAGGTCCTGCGGGCCCAGCCAATGACGAGCGTTCCGTTGGCACCTGCAGACATCAAGGGCCTTATCAACCTCAGGGGTCAGATCGTTGTGGCCGTGGATCTGCGTGAGCGTCTCGGTCGCGGTCCTGCGCCCGACGATGTGCAGTCTCTGAACGTTGTGGTTCGAACAGAACACGGTCCTGTCAGCTTGATCGTCGATGACATCGGCGATGTGCTCAAGGTCAGTGATGACGCTCTGGAGCGTCCACCTGAGACCATCACCTCACCCACTCGGGACCTGGTGGTAGCGGTCCACAAGCTCGATGAGCAGCTGATGCTGGTTGTCGACGCTAAGCGTACGGCCGAACCGATGGCCGCATGACGAGGGCGATTCAAATCATCGACGAAAGTCGGGCATTGATGCCGCCAGAAGCAATCAGTCAATCGTGGAAAATCTGCCAGTGGCTAGAACCTGGCACTAATTCTGACCAGACAAGGAACCCGTAATGGCAACAACATCGACATCCACAAAAACCGCGACCGGTACAAAGGCAGGATCGAAGTCGACCGATGCCGGCCGGGTCGCCGAACTAGAAGCCGAGGCGGGGGCTATTTCAAGATCGCACGCGATCATCGAGTTCGACCTCGAAGGCACAATCCTCACGGCAAACCAGAACTTCCTTGATGCCTTGGGTTACACCCTTGACGAGATACAAGGGAACCACCATCGCATGTTCGTGCAGCCAAGCTACGAAGCGAGCGTCGAGTACGCCGAGTTCTGGCGTGCCCTAGGTCGGGGCGAGTACCAAGCGGCTGAGTTCTTGCGGATCGGCAAGGGCGGAGCAGAAGTTTGGATTCAGGCTTCCTACAACCCAATCTTGGATGCGTCAGGTCAGCCATACAAGGTGATCAAGTACGCAACTGACATCACCGCCAGCGTGTTCGACCGCGGCGAAGCAAAGCGGATGTCTGCGTTGATCGACAGCTTACCGGTCAACATCATGACCATCGACAACGATTTGGCGATGCTGTACATGAACTCCGCATCTCGCGAAACACTGCAGACGCTCCAGGAG
>JAADHX010000139.1 GCA_013151655.1 Actinomycetota bacterium | reverse complement strand
TGCGACTGGGTTACATGAGGTCTCCGCCGGCTGCGACCAAACCCACGATTAGGAGTACTAAGGCGGCAGCGCCTCCGATGATGCCAAACCACGCCATCAAACGACCAGCCAGAGCACCGATGGCCAAACCAAACGCCAGCTTGGCCGCACCGCTCGACGACTGTTGACGCTCCTGAGCCACCACCCGCAGCACCACAGCCACAAGAAAACCAACCGCGACCAGGAACAACGCAAACAACGAGCCAGCGAACCGGCCAAGCACCAGGCCAATTGCTGCAGCGGTCGCTATCGGTACAACTCTGTTCACTTGTTTAGCCTGCCATGCCCGGTCGGTAAAATAGGGCCATTGCGATCTACAGGAGATGAAACAACGTGTTTCTCGGAGAAGATCTGTTGCCACTGCTCGTACTCGCCTTAGGCGGGGCCATGTTCGCCGGCAACCTAATGGCGGTGGTCCGCCCCCCGAATCAACCGCGTCGCGAAGGCGATCTAGAACGAGCACCCGTGACAAGATCAGTCATTATGGGACTAGTCGGGTTAGTCGCGTCCCTGTGGGCCATAGCGACCCTGGTCAGCTGAGCGCCTGGCCTACAGCCCATGACTTTTCGCACTATTCGCCAGGAATCGGCGCGACGTGCCCAGGCTCGACTCCGGCGGCGCTTGCAACCTGGTCGATCAGCCGACGACGAGCAGTCGGTGCCAACTGAGACGCACCTTCAATTGTGTCAGCCAACTCGTTGAGATTGGCGATGGTGGCTTGGTCAGTGAGCCAACCATCAGCATCTGATTTCGTCAGCGGTGACGCCACTGCCAGGCTCGCAACGACGTGTCCCCCTTGCCACATGAGGGAACGAACCAGTTGGTTTCGTGCGTGTTCTCCACCCGTAGTTCCAGCGCTAACGACGGCGATTGGCTTCGAATAGAGTTCGCCCGTTCCAACCACCCAGTCGAGAGCGTTCTTGAGCATTCCTGGTATCGCAGCTGCGTACTCGGGTGTTGCGACCACAACTGCATCGGCTTCAAGAATCGCAGTACGAAATGCCACGACCGCGTCGCCCGGATCGTCTTGATAGTCCAAGTTGAATGGTTTGATAGACCCGAGCCAGTCGGCGGTTCGGACGATTGCCCCATTCGTTGTCAGACGCTCGCCGACCACCGCCAACGAAGCGCGATTCGTCGACCGTGTCTGGAGGCTGCCGCAGATGAGAAGAACTCGTGTAGTTGTCGAAGTGCTCACCGTTCTAGTGTCACTTGGCCCACAAACCATGCAGCGTGGCCAAGATGTCGCCCTGGAGGCTCGATCTTTGCCGTTCCGGTTCAAGCATGGCTTGCAGGGCGAGCCCGAGGTCCAGGGCTGATACAAGTTCGACGGCGTCGTCGATCCCGCCAGGGATGTCGCGACCTGTATCAGCAGCGAATTGTTCGAGGATGGTCTTTATGTTGGCCCGGTCTATTGCCCCGCGACTAACTACCCGAGCGCGGGTGTCGGGGTTGCGGTACGCATGAAGCATGAGCTCCATATATAGAACCGAGCTTTCCAAGCCCGGACCAGATGCTGGACGAAGAGTTGGATCCATCGCGCTAAAGAAGACGTCGGGATTTGGCGCGTCGTCGAGAACCTTTTGCATCGTGACGAAGTTGGCTTCGACATGTTCTTCGAGCAGCGAGATGACGATTTCGTCCAGCGTTCCGAAGTTGGAATAGAACGCGCCGCGCGTGTAACCGGCCTTGGCGCATATGTCCGACACAGTCGCAGCGCCAATTCCTTTTTCAGAAAATACAGTCGCTGCTGCGGTCAGGAGTTGCTGTCGTGTTTCTTGTCGAGTTGGCCTGGTGCGAGCTCTTGACATCGTCACTACGATACACCACTGTATTCAATACACCCATGTATCGAACTGCGGGTATCAGTTTGTGAACGGAGAGTTTGCCGTGTCGTCTGAGTTACCGATCGCGCCAGAGCTATCAGCCGGTGACGCGTTTTTCGCCGAGGTTTTCGATCCTGTCAACCGAGCCGACCCCTACGGGCTCTATACAAAGATGCGCGATAGCGCACCGCTCCTCGACGCTGGCAATCACCTGTGGTTCACTTTCAACCACGATCTGGCTCAGCGGCTGCTGCGCTCTCGATCTGTCTCCAGCAACGAGCAACGGGGCACGTTCTTTCAAGAGAATGTGATCTTCGACGAGAAATTTCAGCGGTATGCCGAAACCGAACCGTTGATGCTCTTCATGGATCCGCCCGACCACACCCGGCTTCGGCGCCTGGTGGCATCGGCGTTTACGCCTCGCACGGTTGAACGGCTAACGCCCCGTATCCAGGAGCTGACCGACGGACTGCTTGCAGAGGTCGGCATGGGTGAGGTGTTTGATCTTGTTGAGGCATTGGCCAGACCGCTACCGGTAGCGGTGATTTGTGAGTTGCTTGGTGTCCCGCGGGCCGACGAACCGATCTTCATGCAATGGTCCGACACTATGGCTAAGGCCATTGACCCTGGTGCTCTCCGTAGCGAAGAAGACGAGCACCAGATCGAACTTGCCCAGACCGAGCTGGGGATCTACACCGAGGATCTTCTCAAACGGCGGCGGGCCGACCCTGGAGACGACCTGCTGTCGGCACTCATAGCGGTCCGTGAGGGGCAAGACCGATTGAGTGAGGCCGAACTTGTCAACCTTGTCATCCTGTTGCTCATTGCCGGTCATGAGACAACCGTGAACCTCATCGGTAATGGAGCAGTTGCTCTGATGCGCCACACAGACCAGTTTGAGCGCTGGCAGGCTGAGAGCTCACCTACCGACACCAGTTTCGACAAGAACGCTGTCGATGAGTTGTTGCGGTACGACACCCCGGTGCAGATGGGCATGCGTGTGTTGCTCGAACCGTGGGACCTCGGGCCTAGTTACGACAACGTCACCATTCCGGCTGGCGATCAGGTTCTGACCCTACTCGGAGCGGCAAACCGTGATCCGGCGGTGTTCGATGAGCCCAACCAGCTAGACCTCAGCCGCGACAACGCTGCTGCAAATCTGTCGTTCGGCGGCGGAATACACCACTGTTTGGGAATGGCGCTCGCCCGAACCGAAGGACAGATTGCGCTTGGCAGCCTTGTTCGACGATTCGATCAGTTGGAGCTGGTTGAGGAACCCACGATCCGTAACCGCTTCGTGCTTCGCGGTTTCGAGAAGATCCTCTTGGCAACCAGCTAGCGTCCGCCGGGGTCGTCCGGCCTTTCGTTTCATCTCCAGGGGGAGCCGGCGGTACCGTTGTGGTTGGTGAACAAAGTTCCAGAACTCGACATAGAGAGCTTTCGTCGCGAACCGACCAGTGCCGCGGGTGTTCGGTTTGTCGACGACCTTCTGGCCGCCTGCCACGGATCTGGGTTCGTGTACCTAACCGGTCATGGCATCGCCGGCGATCTCGAGGCCCGGCTGTTCGACCAGTCGCGAAGGTTCTTTCGGTTGCCAGAACAGCAACGCCGAGACCTGGCCATAGTCAACAGCGCGGCGTTTCGTGGGTACACAACGTTAGGCGACGAACTGACCGGTGGAAGCAGCGACTGGCGTGACCAACTCGACTTCGGGCCAGAAGAGCCCCAACCGGCACTAGATGCCATGCCAGCTTGGCTGCGGCTGCGTGGCCCAAACCAGTGGCCATCGACCCTGCCCGACCTTGCACCAACCGCCCTCGCGTGGGCGGCCGAGGTCGAACGTCTTGGTCTCGACGTTATCCGCGCCCTAGCCATCGGGCTTGGCCAACCGGTCGATCGGTTCGATAGCGGACTCGTGCCCCGGTCGGACATGCACGTCAAGATCATTCGTTATCCCGGTCGGGTCAACTCTGGGATAAGCGAAGTAAGGTCCCAAGGGGTCGGTGCCCATCAAGACACTGGCCTGCTGACCTTCATTCTCCAGGATGACGTCGGCGGGTTGCAGGTCGAGCTCGATAGCGAGTTTGTCGACGTGCCAGCTAAACCTGGGACCTACGTGTTGAATCT
This sequence comes from Actinomycetota bacterium, assembly GCA_013151655.1. Taxonomy (GTDB): domain Bacteria; phylum Actinomycetota; class Acidimicrobiia; order Acidimicrobiales; family Poriferisodalaceae; genus JAADHX01. The sequence goes on along the minus strand of JAADHX010000139.1, from coordinate 2,569 downwards.
GGGCGAGATGCTTCAGATGGCGACGAGCGGATATTTGCGGGCCACTCGGCACCGAGTTGTCAGCCCCGAAACTGGTAAGGAACGGCTTTCGTTCGCTTTCTTCTTCAACCCGCGTTTCGAATCTACATTCGAACCCGTCTTGTTGCCGACACACTTAGCGGCTGAAGCCAGCGTTGATTCGGAGTCCAGCGAGCCTATCTTCAAACTGTTTGGCGAGAACAACCTAAAAACAAGGCTTCGCGCCCACCCCGACGTCGCTAAACGGCACTACGGAGATTTGTAGGATGGCGTTGTTCAGCGGGGCAAGATCTGGGGTCGTGCGATGTTTGCTGGCAGCGGTGCTCTTTGGCGCTTCGGCCCCGGCTGCTTCTGGTCTGGCCGGCGAGATGAACTTTCTGGTCTTGGCCGGTGTCTTGTACTTGGGTGCTGGTCTGGCCGTCCTGCCAGCGGTACTCAAGCACCCGCCATCGCGGGCCGGACTTAAGCGCGAATGGCAGCCAGCTCTGATAGCCGTCATCGCCGGCGGAGCGGTAGGCCCGGCGTTGTTGGTGGCTGGCTTGGCCCGCACCACGGCGGCTAGCGCTTCGATCTTGCTCAACCTCGAACTTGTTGCCACGGTCATTTTGGCGGCCACGATTTTCGGGGAACACCTGGGTCGACGAGTCGTTGTTGGCGCGGCCATCGTTACCGCAGCCGGTGTTGCACTGGTGTGGGAACCCGGCGCCGACTTGAGCATTGGTGCGTTGTTCATCGCTGCGGCCTGCGTTGCTTGGGGTGTCGACAACGGCGTTACCGCCAAGATCGATCAGCTGAGCCCCGAAACCGTTGTGTTGCTAAAGGGATTCGTGGCCGGAACTGCCAACGTTGCCCTCGGTCTGACTTTCGGTGCCACGTCAACTTCGATCTCGGTGGCCAACGTTTTGTTCGCGTTGGCGATCGGGGCTGCTGGCTACGGAGCCTCAATTGTGCTGTGGGTCAAAGGCGCCCGTGATCTCGGGGCTGCTCGGGCTCAGGTGATCTTCGCCACCGCGCCGTTCATCGGCGTGTCGATTGCCTGGTTGTGGCTGGGCGAATCGGTCCAGACTGTGCAGCTGGTGGCGGTCGGCCTGGCCGCCGTCGGGGTGGCCGTGACTATCGAATCGGCCCATGAACACACTCACCAACATGATCCGCTCGATCACGAACACGAGCACTCACACGACGACCAACATCACGAACATTCACACGACGATGAAGGCTCCGTCGATGGTCGCCACACGCATGTGCACCAACACGATGCAATGGCTCATTCCCACGCCCACGTTTCGGATCTTCACCACCGCCACCCGCATTAGTCGCGGCCACAAAAGCGCTACTGGGTGTTGGCGGCGATGATCTCTCGCAATCGCGAGCTGAGGGTTACATCGCCCACAGCGGTAACTGCTAAGTCGTTGCCTCGGCCCCATAGCCAAAAACAGAGATCTTGAGCCGATGCAGTGAGTGTGCATCCGGGTTGATCAACGACGTCGGCTTCGGGTATGGCAGCTGGCACATCGGTGGCCTCGTCGCTTCCCGGTGGTGTTCCTGTAAGTCGACCAAGCCGCATGGCCCAGGCATCGCCAGTGTCGTGTGCCTCGAGCCGGACCACATCGTTTGATGGGACGAAACTTGCCCAGCTGGGTAAGTCAGCAATCATTAGATGCACCATTTCGTCCACACCGTCGGCTGCCAACTTCTTGGCTATCTGCGGAATCGGTTGCTTCGCGGCGAGTATTCCGTCGATGTAGTGGATCAAGGCCTCGTGGGTTTGGCGGCGGATTGAGAAGCCAACCGTGTGATCATCTGACCAACTCCATGCACCGTCTGATGCATCGGCCGCGTCGAGAGCGGTTGATAGCTTGGCTGCTGCGGCCCGTAGAGCAGCGGCCAGGGCACTGTCGGCTGGGCGATCTGGCTGTTGGTACGACTCTGGGCCAGATGGGCGGTTGGCGATGATGTAGGCCCAAAACGACTGGACCTCAGTCAAATGCCAGAGCAGGTCGGCCATCGACCAGGTGCCGCAGGTTTCGACATTGAGGTCGGGTGCGTGCCGGTCGCCAAGGTCGGCTAACGAGTTTGCAAACGCGGCGATCTGAGGTGTACCAAGAGCTTCGGGATATAGAGCTTCCATGCTGTTTAGCATTGCATAGCCCTATTGTTCGGTCTGGCTCTGAACGGCAGCAACCGTGATTTCCGAAGGTGAGGCCCCGAACTCGGCTCGCATGACCTGTTCGCACCGGTCGAACATCCGGAGGGCGACAAGGCGATCGCCGCTGGCATGTTCGGCTTCGATGGCGCGTCGATAAGCGGTTTCCCGTATCGGATCGAGGGCTATAGCTTTCTCGGCGACGTCGACGGCCAACCGGTGATCCCCGCTGAGACTCCAGCCTTGGGACAACACGTCATAACAGTTGTACAGACTTCCGTTGAGTTGACGTCGAACCTCATGGACCCAATCACTTTCCGAGCCTTCTAGGAACGGACGAGCAAGGATGCCGCAAGCGGCTGTCGCCTCGGGCAAAGCGTTAGTCCAATCACCGGTGCGAGCTGC
>JAADHX010000363.1 GCA_013151655.1 Actinomycetota bacterium | reverse complement strand
CACTTCGCCCGCAACTCTCACCTCGCGACGTCCTGGGTCGACCTCGATCTCGCCAATGCTGCGAACCTCGGGCTTGATGTCATCTGGGGGAGCGGCCCTTCGCAAGATTGCTTTGACCCGCGCAACAACTTCGCGGGGGCTGAATGGCTTGAGGACGTAGTCGTCGGCGCCGAGCTCGAGGCCGAGGATGCGGTCGATCTCGTCCTCTCGCGCCGTGAGCATCATTACGGGGATGCGACCCTGGCCTCGCAGCGTCCTCAGCACATCCAATCCGTCAAGCGCACCGGGAAGTCCGATGTCGAGGATGACCAGATCGGCGTCGTGTCGCTCGATGTTGGCGAGGCCCGATTCGCCGGTGGTCGAAATCACCACCTTGAAGCCTGCCTGCCGCAAATACATATCGAGCAGGTCGGCGATCGAAGGGTCGTCTTCGACGACCGCGATTGTGCCAACTTCCATAGACCCCATGGAACACCATCGGTGTGTGGGTTCGGTGGACTGAGTGTTGGCAAAGTGTGATGGCCCAGATCGACCGAAGACCTTCCGGGCCATCTACGATGCCCAGATGGCCAAAGAGCGGACGTACTACCAAGTGCTTAGAGCGTCGCGCCATTCCACCCATGAGGGTCTCAGGGCCGCCTACCTGCGTCAGGCGCGACGGTTCCACCCCGACGTGGTTGGTGGAGATTTGGCAGACATCGGCGAGGCCGAACGAGAGATCCGTCTGATCAACGAGGCGTGGGAAGTACTGGCAGATCCGTCGTCGAAGAAGACCTACGATCGCACCCTCCCAGTCTTAGCCGCCGAGGTATCGTACGAGCCAGCCGCGATCGACGAAACCGACAGCGGCGGTCAGCCAATTGTTGGAGTGGCCCGTGCCGTCATGCGCCTCGCGCCGGTGAGCTTCGTTCTGGGCTTTGGCGTGTTGATTCTCGGTGGAGTCATGCAGGCCGGGGCATTGTGGAGAAGCGGGCTTGCGATCTTGTTGCTGTCGCTTGTTTCGTTCATGCTGGCACCGTTCCTGGTTATGAGTTCAACCGCTCGTCACTCCGATGACTAAATCACCGACCTCGTGATCTGATGGCGACCTACCTCGATCGAATTATTGCCGACCACCGAGCCGCGGCCAAAGCCGACGAGCGCAATTTCGAAGAGCTCAAGGCAAAGGCGCTGGCAATGCCTCCGTGCCGAGGGTTCGGAACAGCACTGACGGCGCCAGGGTTATCGGTCGTTAGTGAAATTAAACGCCGCTCGCCATCGAAGGGGGCGTTGTTCGCAAACCTCGACCCGGCCACCTTGGCTCGCCAATACGCCGATGGTGGGGCAGCTTGTATGTCGGTGCTGACAGACCGAGACAACTTCGGAGGCTCACCAGTTGATCTGGCTGAGGCGCGGAATGCGAACGGTCTGCCCGTCATTCGCAAGGACTTCACTGTTCACGAACACGATGTTCTCGACGCCAGAATCATGGGCGCAGACTGCTTGCTCCTGATTGTGGCCGCTCTCGATATCGACGAGTTAAGACGCTTCCACGACTTGGCCAAGATGGTTGGTCTCGATGTTCTGGTGGAGACCCACGATGAGGTCGAGGTCGAAGCCGCGTTGTCCGTTGAGGCCACGATCATCGGCGTGAACCAACGCGATCTCGTGACGTTCGAGGTCGACCACGAACGAGCGGTGCGTGTTGGTGCCACAATCCCGTCGCATCTTGTTCGGATCGCCGAGAGCGGCGTCCGCGGGCCCCAAGACGCGGCGGCGTTGGCGGCGGCCGGGTTCGACGCAGTGTTAGTGGGTGAGTCGCTTGTTACATCGGGCGATCCCTCGGTCGCCGTCGCCGACCTGGTTGCCGCTGGGCAATGAGCAAAAGCGGCGAAGCGGTTCTACTGCTGCATTGCCTGTAGCGCGGCCAGAACTTCGCGGGCCAACGACTCGGCCGGTTTGCGAACACTATCGCCATCTAGCGGGTCGATCACGATCCACGGACCACCCCAGTTGTCAGCGGCCATAGTTCGATAAGAGGCGAGGGCCCGCCCTTGCAGATCTAGATCGGTTTCGTAGGCGTCGGATTCGTTGCGGCCGGCGCGCCGTTCCTTGGCCAGAGCGTCATCGGTTGCGAGTAGCACGGTGAGTGTTGGGCCAGGAAGGGCCATTTGTCCGAACTCGACCTGAGCTACCCAGTCTCTGAATCGGACCGCCTCAGGCGAGTCCATTGCGCCGCTCGTGACCAACCGGGCCGAGCCGTATGCGGCGTTGGACGCGCACCACCTGTCGAGAAGCATGGGGCTTTCGGCGCCAGGGTCCGAGCCGCGGGGGCGATCGATGTGCCAGAACTGCCAACGGTCCGCCGCGTACGCCAAAGACATGGCTGTGACCGAAGACAGCAACTGGTTGTCGGCGCTTTGAAGAGCTTGTTCTACCAGTACACCGAACGGCGCATTGCCGTATCGAGGAAAGGCGGCAAGCGTCGGCGGGGCGAAGTGTTCGGTCAGTTCGACCACGAGCGCGTCGGTAAGTGTCTGCTTGCCGGCACCATCGATTCCTTCTATTGCAATCAGCACTATGGCAAAGCTAGCGGTCGGGTGCGACACCGACGGGTACTCTGGTGGGTCGTGGACATTCTCGACGAACAAGACCCGACCCGGCCTCCCGGGTTCGTCAAGGTGTGTGGCATAACAACAGAGGACGATGCTCTGTTGTGTTCGGCCATGGGAGCCGACGCGGTGGGGTTCATTTTTGCACCTTCGACTAGCCAGATAACCCCAAACCGAGCCCGCGACATTGCCAAGCGCGTACCGAACGAGGTTCTAACCGTTGGCGTGTTCCGCAACGAGGCACCCGAACGCGTGGTCGAGATCGTTAACGGGGCTGGCCTGAGGGCAGCTCAACTTCACGGTCACGAGTCGATCGAGGACTCGTTATGGATCGCCGAACGGATTCCGATTGTCATAAAGTCGTTCGGAGCGGGCGACCCAAATATCGACCGGGCGAGTCAGTACGGCGCAGCCGCGGTTCTGGTCGACAACATCACTCCGGGCAGCGGCGAGGTCTTCGATTGGCGTCTGCTCGATTCCAGCCCCGGCGCTGCCAAGTTGATACTTGCCGGCGGTCTCAACCCCGACAATGTCGCCGATGGCATCACCCAGATTGGCCCGTGGGGAGTCGACGCGAAGTCTGGAGTCGAATCCGAGCCAGGTCGCAAAGACCCAACCAAGGTTCGGTTGTTCATCAGAGCGGCACGTGCAGCGTTCATGAACCTGGCCGAGGCCCGTGAAGACGCCGAGCCAGCAGAATCTGCTGAGCAGATCTACAACTGGATTGAGGAATGACGAGATTCGAGGCCCGACGGATGGAGCCCCGATGATCGAGCCGCCAAGAACTATGCACGATTCAACCAAGGAGAAGTTGTTTCAATGGTGATGGCTGAGCCGTCTAGTGACGGTCGATTCGGCGAGTTCGGTGGGCGTTTTGTGCCCGAGTCACTTGTCGCCGCTTGTGAAGAACTCGAGGCTGCGTTTCGAACAGCCTGGTCAGACCCGGTCTTCGTGGCCGAGTTTCACCGTGTGCTCAAGGATTATGGCGGCCGACCCTCGCCGGTCACCGAGGCGGCTCAACTCTCAAAAAAGCTTGGCTTACGCCTGCTGCTGAAACGAGAAGATCTGAACCACACTGGCTCCCACAAGATCAACAACGTCGTAGGGCAGGCGCTGCTTGCCGCACGCATGGGAAAAACGAAACTCGTAGCCGAAACTGGTGCTGGACAGCACGGGGTGGCTACGGCGACCGCCGCCGCCATGATGGGCATGGAGTGCAAGGTCTACATGGGCGCCGTCGATGTCGAACGACAGGCCCTTAACGTTTTCCGTATGCAGCTACTCGGAGCAGAGGTCGTTCCGGTGGAGAGCGGCTCACGGACTCTGAAGGACGCTGTGAACGAGGCCATGCGCCACTGGGTGGCCGTCGTCGAGGACACTCACTACTGCCTTGGGTCTGTGATGGGCCCACATCCGTACCCGTGGATGGTTCGTGAGTTTCATCGAGTTATCGGAGACGAAGCCCGCGAACAATGCGCCGCGCTGCTCGATGGTGGGGTGCCAGACGTGGTCACAGCTTGTGTTGGAGGCGGTTCCAACGCTGCCGGTCTGTTCTCTGGGTTCGCCGATTCCGATGCAGAGTTGGTCGGCGTCGAACCTGCCGGCGGAGCAGCCGTAACCCGCGGCGTCCCAGGCGTAGTCCACGGAATGCTGAGCTACCTGATGCAAGACGAAGATGGCCAGGTGCTTGAGGCCCAATCAATATCGGCCGGCCTGGACTATCCCGGTGTTGGGCCCGAACATGCGCACCTGGCCAAGACGGGCCGCGCCACCTATGAGACCGTCACCGACGCCGAAGTCATCGATGCGTTCGGGCTGCTTAGCCGCACCGAGGGCATCATTCCTGCACTCGAGTCGGCCCATGCCTTGGCCTGGGTGGTTCGCGACGAGCGGCTCAGGGGAAAAACCGTTCTGCTAAATCTGTCTGGCCGTGGCGACAAGGATGTCAACCAGATGATGGATATCCTGAAATGAGCCGTTCGCTCGAAGCGGCGCTTCGGACCAAACGCGCCGCCGGCCAGAAACTGCTTGTTCCATACCTCACCGGAGGCTTCGACGGCTGGGCCGACTGCGTTCGAGCCGCAGTTGCCAACGGGGCCGATGCCATCGAAATCGGCGTTCCCTTTAGCGACCCAGTGATGGACGGTCCCGTGATCCAGGAAGCATCGTGGAAAGCCCTGGACCGAGGCGCAACCCCGCAGTCGGTGTTAGACGAGGCCGCAGACCTCGATGTCGAGGTGCCACTAGCGGTAATGACGTACTACAACCTCGCGTTCAGAGCTGGTCACCAACGGTTTGCGGCAGGCCTCATCCGAGCCGGAATCACCGGTTGTATCCTCCCAGACCTTCCCTACATCGAGTCGGCCCCATGGCGTTTGGCCGCTGTAGCCGAAGGTGTCGAGCCCGTACAACTCGCCGCACCCACCACGCCAGATCATCGCTTGACCGAGTTGTGTGCTGCTTCGCGAGGGTTTGTGTACTCGGTAGGTCTTATGGGTGTCACCGGCGGGCGAGCAGCACTTGCCGAATCGGCCAAGGTGACAGCGGCGCGGTGCATGGCTGTGACCGACACGCCCGTACTTGTCGGCGTCGGAATCTCGACACCGGACCGGGCCGCCGAGGTCGTTCAGGCGTCCGATGGTGTCGTGGTCGGCACGTCGATGGTTGCCAAGATGATGGCCGAAGGGCCAGAAGGTGTTGGTGAGCTTGTTGCGGAGTATCGAGCCGCGATCGACACCTCGTCCGTCAACTAGCTGCCTCCCCGCCGACAGATGAGCGCAAAGTCCGAATCGGAGTGCGAACTGTGCGAAGCGGCCCGGTTTACGCACTGGTATTCAGCTGACGACACGTGCTGGGTAGCCGACTGCGATGCCTGTTCGACACCGATGGTCGTGTGGAACTCCCACGGCGTCGAACCGTCTGCCGAGCAGATCGACCATATGGTGACAATGCTCGAAGACGCCGCGACGGCTCGCTTCGGATCCGGAGAGTTCACCATCGACCGGCACATGAGGCAGATGCCATGGCACTTTCATGCCCACGCGAGGCATCCCGAGTGGCTGACCAGGCGTTGGACCGAACCCGTGTCGAGGTACACAGGAGTTGGCGGCACCCGCTCCACCGCCTCAACGCTGACGTAGTCAGGTTCGATTTTCCTCATATGGTCTGCTGAGAATGCCGATGGATGGGCGTGTCGTCACGTCCGCAGCAAAACTCGAAATCGTCTCGCCCGTTTGGGGCACTAGTCGAGGTTGGCGAGGGCCAACCGAAGTCGGCGTCGTCAGCGGTACAAGTGGCGGGCACCGCAACCGCTGGCGGACGCACCGATCAGGTCAGGGGCACGGCACCGATCAGCACGCCGACTCCTGTTATGCCGCGCGTGCGGGCTCGGGCCAAGGCTCCCGTCGCACCCAAGCCGCGGCGGCAACGCCAGGATCCCATTGTGGCTCCACCAGCGGCCAGACAACAGCGTGGCTACAAACACGCACCATCACCACTCTGGACCGATTCGATCCCGCACATAGGTTTCATACCGTTCGTGGTTGTGGGGCACGGGATCGCCCTCGTACTCGGATATCTGTACCTGCTTTAGGCGGCGTCGCAGCCCAAACTGCGGGTGGAGTCGTAGGCTTGCTTCGTGTCTTGGAGACCCATCGTTTTCGCTTCAGGACTCGCGCTGCTGGTTGCGGCCTGCGGGAGTAGTTCGACCGCGTTTTCTCCGCCGCCCGGCGAAACCTATCCAGCCGAACAGATCGTCGAAGGCCAAGACGTTTTCCTACGCACGTGCGCGGTGTGTCACGGCTCGTCTGGCACTGGTCGGGCTGGGCCAAACATAGTGATGGTCTGGGAGCGACTCACCGTCGACGAACACCGAGACGTCATCACCAACGGCAGAGGAGCAATGCCAGCGTTCGAGATAACTCTCGATCCTGACCAGATCGAAGCCGTCATCGCCTACACCCGAACTGGGTGGCTC
>JAADHX010000261.1 GCA_013151655.1 Actinomycetota bacterium | reverse complement strand
TTTCGGCACCGACTCGACCGAGTCAGTCGACTACGCACCAATTTGTGCCGCGGTTGCTCGGTTCGTGGTCGCCGGCGATGCCGACCGTGGGATCGTGATGGGTGGGTCTGGACAGGGTGAACAGATGGCCGCCAACAAGATTCATGGAGCTCGAGCCGCCCTGTGCAACGACGTCTGGATGGCGGCGATGTCGCGCCGCCACAACAACGCCAACGTGTTGTCGATCGGAGCGCGCGTCGTTGCCCCGGCCATGGCTCAAGAAATCGTCGATGTCTGGCTCAGCACTGACTTCGAGGGCGGTCGTCATCAACGACGGATCGACCAACTCGAACAGATCTAGTTTCTCTGGTCGCCTGCGCCAGAGCGACACATAGCGTCGGCGTGGATGCCGTACCCTGGTTTTGATGCCCGACTTCCTGGATGCCGACCGGCTCGCTCAAATCAGCATTGTGGTGCTGATCGGACTCGTCGTTGTAGCGATCGTGGTGGCCAAGGTAGTTAAGACCATCGTCACCAAAGCGATCTTCCTCGGCATCATTGCCATCGCAGCCTTCGCTGTCTATTCCCAACGCGACGAATTCAAGGAGTGTCAGGCCACCTGTTCTTGCACCCTCTTTGGCCAAGACGTCGAGGTTCCAGACAACCCGGCGTGCGGCGAAGACGCAATCGATATCTCTCAGCTGCTCAACCTACAGCTGCTACAAGAACTCATCGCCGACGAGTAGAACCAGTTCGTCGATCATGTTCGCTATATCCGCGGGATGAGTGAGGGTGGCCGGATGCGTGGCTCCGTCGATCACCCGAACCACGTCTGGGCCTAGTTCGTTGCGAGCAACAGCGGCGGCGCGTTGGGCCGTCAACCCCGACTCGGCTCCAACACCGGCAAGTACAGGCACGGCAATGGCGCCGAGATCAAAGTGCTGGGTTCTCTGCCATGCCAACTCGTCGAGCATCGTCTGACCCTCAGCGATTCGGGCATCGCGACTCGACTGCGGCAAACGATCCCACACCTCTTGACCAAGGACCCCAGCGACGAACTGAGTCACCGCCGCTACCAGACCTACTTCGCGCCGCGGCGGCGCAGGCCCCCATGGTTGCCACGCCATCGGCGCTTCGTACACCGCGACACCCTTGAGGGCAGCATGTCCCCTGGTAGCTAACGCCAGGGCCAGCACCCCGCCGTAGGAATGACCAAACACCACTGTGGGCTCGTTGCCGACAACCTCAGCCAAGTCGTCGAGATGATCGTCGAACGACCGAGCCGGCGCACAGTGAAACGAGCGGCCGTAGCCACGCCGGTCGTACCGCGTTACGTTCGGATGTTTCACCTCGCGGGCCACCCGCAACATTCCGGCGCCGCGATCCATCGTGCCATGCACCAGCACGACCCTCAATGAGGCCTCCCGGCTCGCGGACCGGTACACGGCAATGCCACTCGGAAGGTGTTCTACAAACACGAGCACCCTGGTTGTTTCTTCGACACGAACAAATCAGACAGAGCCGCTATGGCACCCGCATGAGTCGCAACGTGTCGGTGGCTCTGCTCTTGGTGGAATGCCCCGAAATCACGACCACGGTGTCGCCCGAACGCAAGCCACCTACCTCATTTGCAAGTCGGAGCGCATCGTCGATCATCTCTAGTGGAGTTGAACGATCCATTGACTTGAAGGGCGTCGACCCCCAGCTAAGCGAAAGCTGATTCACAGTGCGGGTGTCGGGACTGAAGCCAAGAATCGGCGTCTTTGGGCGAAACCTGGCCATTGATCTGACCGTGAAACCACTTCGACTCAAACACAAAATCGCCGCAGCCTCGACCTGAACGGCAACTTGCCATGCAGCGTGAGTGATCGAATCGGTCCAGCGGTCGCTTTGCGAAACGAGAGACTTCTGCTCATCGCGAATATCGGCAATACGTTCGGCCCACTTGTCGTAGTCGAACTCGGCGTCGGCGCGTTCGCAGATGCGGGCCATTGTTCGCACAGTGTTGACCGGGTCGCGCCCCACCGCGGTCTCACCAGACAGCATCACCGACGAAGATCCGTCGAACACCGCATTGGCAACATCGCTAGCTTCGGCACGCGTTGGAATCGGCGCCGTCATCATCGATTCGAGCATCTGTGTCGCGGTTATGGCCGGGCGGCCGTGAGCGATGCAAGCTTGGATTATTTCCTTCTGGAGGTGAGGGATCTCTTCGATGGGACACTCGTTGCCGAGGTCGCCTCTGGCCACCATCACCGCACCAGAAGCTTCGATGATCGAGTCGAGGTTCTCGACTGCAGCCCTAGTCTCGATCTTTGCCACCACCATCGGGCCGCGAGGAGCAGGCTCGACGCCGAGGCGACGGATGTCGTGCGCCGAACGCACAAAACTAAGCGCCACCATGTCGACACCAACCTCGACCATCGCGTCGAGCAGTCGCAAATCCTCTGGGGTTGGCGCGGTGATTCGGAGTCGGTCGCTCGGAATGTGTAGACCCTTGCGACCTTCTAACAACCCGCCGAACACAACCCGAGCTTTGAGTACGTCGCTGTCCTTGTCTTCGACTATGGCTACTACCTGGCCATCGCCGAACGCGAGCCGGTCACCGGTCTGAATGTCGGCGGCGAGGGTCTCATAGTTGACTTCGATCATCTCGGAGTTTGAACCATCCGACCCAGCAGTCAGCTGGATAGCGTCGCCCTCTTCGAGGACAATTCCGCCTTCTGGAAACGCCGCACAGCGGACCTTTGGGCCAGGCAGATCGGCCAAGATTCCGAGGTGGCGGCCCCGATCGGCGGCGGCCTCTCTCAACGCCGAGTAGGTCTCAAGGTGTTGCTCGAGCGGGCCGTGCGACATGTTGATGCGAGCAACGTCCATGCCAACATCGATCAACTCACGCATCGTTTGTGGCGCGCTCGAAGCCGGGCCGATAGTGGCAATTATCTTTGTCCGTCTAGCCATGGCGGCCAAGGTACAGGGCCCGGTTGCCCGAACGCGACGATTAGGCCCAAAGACGCCCCGATTGGGTGCCGATGGGGCTATGGCCTCTATCCTCACCGCCGTGGAACTCATCTTCGTAAGACACGGCCTACCCGAACGCGTCGAGAACGCCGACGGAACTGCCGCAAATCCATCTCTCCAAGGCCTCGGGCACGACCAAGCCAAAGCCGTGGCCCATTGGCTAGCCGACGAGGACATCGACGCCGTGTATGTGTCGCCGATGGCCAGGGCACGCGAGACGGCCGCTCCGCTCGAGGCGGTTACCGGTCACACCGCTGTCGTGCGGGAAGGGATAGCCGAGTTCGACGCCGACCAAGCGGCGTACATACCGATGGATGAACTAAAGAAGACCGATTACTCCCGTTGGCGGCAGATGATGGAGGGCGGTTACGCGCTCGAAGACCCAGCCGATTTTCTTGGTGCCGTTGTGCGCACAGTCGACGCCATAGTCGACGATCATCCCGGTCAGAACGTGGCTGTCGTTTGCCATGGCGGAGTGATCAACGCGTACTTGGCCCACGTGCTCGGGCGGACCAGCGAGCACTTCATGTTCTGCAACGTCGACTACACCTCGGTCAGCAGAGTGATGGCGTCATCACGAGGCCACCGCAGCCTCAAGTCGATCAACGAAACAGCACACCTGCGACCACTCCCCGACCCAGAACATCGGTAGATCACCCGGACATGGCGGCGCCTGACGATGCTCTCAACGTAGCCATCGTCGACCTGACCGCTGACCCCCTCCCTTTGGCCGATTGTGTCGTGGCCATCGATGTGATCAGAGCGTTCACGACCGCTGCATTCGCGTTCGAGTACGGCGCATCGAGCATCACGTGCGTGGCGTCGATCGACCAGGCCAACCGGCTTCGCTCCGCTGGCGAAGTCGATCTGCTGATGGGCGAAGAGCGCGGCCAACACATCGGCGGGTTCGACGCCGACAACTCGGCGCTGAGCCTGCGCCGCCTCGATCTGGCTGGGGTTCGTTTAGGACAACGAACCAGCAACGGCACCCAGGGCCTGACAGCAGCAAAGGCCGACCACCTCATCGCGGGTGCGGCCACGACCGTTGGGGCCATCGCCCGCTACATCGCAGTGCTAGTAGCCGACCACGCCGTTAGATCGGTGCAGATTGTTTGCACGGGCCCGCAAACCTCTGAGGATCGTCACTGTGCAGAACACCTCGCCGACCTCGTGCTAGGAGCGTCGCCCGGGCCGTCAGAACTGGCTAGACACGTTCGAGAAGCCAACGACGAACATATGTCGGCCTGGCGGCGACCTCGCGACAAAGACGAGGTGGCCGCATTCTTCGCCGATGTCGATAGGTGCGCAGACGTGGATCGCCACAACTTTGTGATGGTTGGCCTAGCCACGGCCCAAGGCGTCGTGTTGCGGCCGGTGTACTGCTAGACGAGCAGCTCCTAGAAGTCGGCGCGGTTTAGTCAGTGTTGCCACGTTCTGGACGGCGTGTCGGCGGTGCGTGACAATCGATGACCCGTTGATCAATCGACCCCGGAGTGGGCGCTCGACGCTCCAAGGGCAGGGGCGCTCGACGCTCACCCTGGCCCGAAGTGCTGTGTTGTCGTGGGATGTGATCAGGTTTGGTGGTCAGGTATAACTATTTCACGAATTACGAATAGGTGTTCGTAACATGGGTGGCCTACGCTATTGTGGTGTTACGGTGAATTCATGGATCGAAGCCGGATTGTTTATCTAACTCAGGAGGAGTTCAGCCAGCTTGACATCACCGCGCTCGACAAGATTCTCAACGGAATCCACTTTCACCGTTCGCGTTTAGATGGTCAGGAGGTGTTTGCTTTGCAGGCTCGTGCTGTGCTCACGCATGGCCGTAACAAGCCACCTGATCCTGCACCCCGCCCCCAACTCGACGACACCAAGCCAGATGACGACAATCTAAACGACCCGTGTGACAGCGACCCGTCTGGGCCTGGTAATCCTGGTGGAGACGGTTCCGGATCCGACAACGGATCTGGCGGGGATGATCCTGGTGCGGCGCGTTCTAAGCGTGAGTTGCGTGATGCCGAACGTCGGGCCGCGAGACTGGCTGACTACCCAGAGATCGCAGAAGCCTTAGCTTCCGGCCAGATTTCGACTGAGCAAGCAGATCTGATCTCTCGGGCCAGAGTATCGACCAGAACAAAGCTCGAACTGTTGGCTGACGCCAAACATGAACATGCCGACCAGACCGCTGAGGCGGTGAAGGCTGCTGTGGTTGAGGCCGACACCGAATCTGCCGACGACAGATACAACCGTCAACGCGAGAACCGTCGCGGTGGGATCGGTGTAAACGACGACGGAATGTACTGGCTGAGTTTGTTGATCGACCCCATCACCGGAGCGCGGATCAAACACGCTTATGACCCACGGTATACATCCGCCTGGCGGTTGGAAAGAGAACTAGACCAAACGACAAGGCGGCAACCGAAACAGCTAGCCGGCGACATCATCGCCAACATGCTCCTAGGCCTCTCAGCGGTCTATGACCTACACCCCCAAGCCCAAGCCGACGCCCACCACTCGGCCGAACCAGCATCGGCATCGGCATCGGCATCGAACGGTTCACCAGCCGATGGCTCCGAATCAGGGTCGACTACGTCTAGTGCTTCGCCGACCGATAGCTCGACTGAGCCGGCTCCGGAAACGCAAAGCCCAGCGCCTGCAGCTTGCTCAGACTCCGTGTCATGGCCGGCTAACTCGACCCCATCAGACTCTCCACATGACCGTGGGTCGGGAACGAACCCTGGTGTCAGGTTCGTCGAGGTCGGTACAGACGCCGACGGAAACGAAACCCGAACCGATCTCGGTTCTTACACCCCGATCAGACCGGCCCCACTGTCCAAACAGCCACCCGACCCCACCGAAAGTGATGCTGTCGGGTCGAATATGTCTGGTAGTGACCGGCAGTGTTCGTCTTGTCGAACCTCAGGGCCACCGCCCACTCGAGACCAGGCCGGTTCGGGCGGTGCGTCGGACCGTAACCTTGGATCAAAGGGCCGGGGCCGTGGTAGGCCGCGTGTTGATGTGAATGTTGTGATCGGACTATCTGATCTGAACGATCTTGCCGATCGCCAAGCTGTCGGTTACACCTCAGACGGTGTACCGGTACCGGCAACGGCTGTTAGGGCGTTGATGTGTGACGCCGAAATCTTGTACTGGGTCGAACAAGCCAACTCCCAAGAGTTGAAGCTGGCTCGAGACGAAAGATATGCGACACCAACACAACGCCAAGGGCTACTGGTTCGCGATGGTTGTTGTGTTTGGAAACACTGCACCATGCCAGCCTCGGCCAGCGAAGCTCATCACATCATGTTCTGGGAACATGGAGGAAACACTGACCTGGAACAGCTATGTCTGCTCTGCCCGTTCCACCATCGCAAACTTCATGCCATGGGAACCCACATCAGACTACAGCCAAACAGCCCAAGGGCCTGGTATCTGACCCGCGACTCCGACGGACAAACCATCAAAGAGTGGACCAACCCACCCCACCGCCAGAAACCAGGCACCAAACCCAAACCCAAACCCAAACCGAAATCCGGCGCCGCCTAACCCAAACCCCAAACCCGACCATGACGCCGCCAGACCGAAGGCTCTAGA
>JAADHX010000083.1 GCA_013151655.1 Actinomycetota bacterium | reverse complement strand
GCTGGCAGTGTCGTTAGGAGCCTGCAGCAGCGGCGCGTCCGAAGAGTCGCTGCCTCCGGTAAAGGCCGAACTCATACAGGTTTGGGAGATCAACTGGTTCAGTAACACCGGACTTCGGGCCAACTTCGGAGACATCGACGTCATCTCGGCTCGAATCGACGAGGCCTGTTCTGTTGACGTGTGGGTACCCGAGGTCAACTTTGAGCTTGCTGCGGACTTCGTTGTTGCCGATGGCGGTGACGCCAATGATCTGGAGCTGATGCTGAATGCTGCGCGGGCAATCTGGCTTTCGGCCAGCCACATCTGCGGGTCGAGATTTCCAGCCGGAGCCATCGAACTTGGGCCGCCAGGAATATTTCACCTGTAGCGGGTTTGCTGTGGCCGTATCTTCAGCGAGTGCGCTCAAACGTGAGTTGGTCGCGGCTGCGTCGAAGGACTATCTCGTCGACTAGGGCCGTCAGACTGATGTCGCCACGAATGACATAGCGGTCGTCTATCTGTGCTTCGTCGAACTGAGCATGCATTTGGCGGGTTGCGGCTTCGTCGGAGAACCCGTGCCGCTCCCGGCTCCTCACCCGAGACACGCAGACCTCGGCTGGTGGCAACAAGATCACGTAGTCAAACCTGACTGATCCGACAGCATCGGCAAACGTCGGCAGAAACCATGGCCCCACGATCCCGTCGTACACCGTGTCATAGCGTGCGACGAAACGACCGGTGGCAACAGCGCTGGCCTCGGTGACAACCTCGTTCTGAGCATGGGCTTCGGGCCGCCACGGTTCGATTGCACCGCTGGCCAGGAACCCGAAAACGCATCGCCTTCAACTAGAACGCTCGGCGACATGGTCTCAACCAATTCGCGTGCCACAGTCGACTTTCCGGCCCCGGGTGGACCAGTGACCACAAGAAGCGAACCCATCAGAGAACTCATGGCGGCAGTCTGTCATGCAGTTGGCGACGCCTCCGGCGGCTGCTGTTGTTGGGCAGTACTTGACTTTCGAAGTCCGCCATAGTTAACTTAAACCTTAATTAACAGAAGCGTTAACTAACGAGAACACTAGGATCGAACAGTACTGATGGAGGCAGCAATGGTCGCGACAGAACTGACCGAGCGACAACTCGACGAAACGTTTGCGGCTCTGGCCAATCCGACGCGTCGGGCAATACTGGCGCGCCTAGCCCGCGGTGAAGCCAGCGTGAACGAACTCGCAGAACCATTCGACATGACTCTGCCCGCAGTATCGAGACATATCAAGGTGCTTGAAAGGGTTGGTCTTGTGGTCCAGGGAAGAAGGGCTCAGTATCGCCCGTGCACTCTCGACGCTGCACCGCTCAGGGAGGTCGTCAACTGGGCCGAGCGCTATCGCCCAATCTGGGAGGCTCGCTTCGATCGCATGGACGACTACATCCAGCAGCTTCAGGACCCCGATAGCCCAACCAATCAAAATAATGCAGAACCAACCAAAGAGAGTGAATCCAAATGACTGATACCAAGTCTGTAGTAATCGAGCGCACCTTTAACGCCCCAGTCGATCTTGTGTGGTCGATGTGGACAGAGTCAGAGCACTTCCAGGCTTGGTACGGGCCGATGGGGGCCAAGATCCCGGTCGCCAACATGGACGTCCGGATCGGCGGCAAGCGCCTCGTTTGCATGGAGATGGAAACACCGAATGGCACCATGCAGATGTGGTTCTGTGGCGAGTACCGCGAGGTTGTTGTTAACGAACGGCTCGTTTACACCGAGAGCATGTCCGACGAGAACGGCAACGTCATTTCGCCCGCCGACATGGGTATGCCTGCCGATCATCCAGAGACCACAGAGGTTGTTGTCGAACTGGTCGATCTCGGCGGCAGCACCAAGATGACCATGACCCACATCGGCGTGCCTGCTGACTCTCCGGGCGGAAGTGGCTGGGCTATGGCTCTCGACAAGCTCGAAGCCCACATCGCCACAACCCTCGGATAGCTGCGACCGCGGAGTTAACCAACGGCGTGTCAACTACCGCGCTGGGGTGTCCTGGCTGAAGGTATTGAGCCAGTTGCCATCTCGGCTACACCACAGCGAGCTGACGTACATGGCTTCGGGTTCGGTTTCGGCACCATCGACAATTCGGGTGTAGTCGGCTCGGTAACAGAACATGACCGACGTATCCGACACGGCAAACACTTGTTCATCACTCAACTCGTAGCTGGCAACCGTGGGGCCGTCGGCGAGCTGCGCGGTGTGCTCGTCGCGGTTGGCGAACCCGGATGGGTACACGCCAAGAAAGTCGGCCGAGAGCGCAGCTTCGTCGGCCTTTGGGTCGCCAGCAACCAGAGCTTCCCACACCCTGGTTTCGAGTTCGATGAAGTGGTCGAGGTTGAGGTCCGTCACGGAGCTATTCTGCCCCGTCTGAGCCGAAGTCGCCGCGAACCGACGGGTTCCAGACTAGAACTCAGCCCATGGAATTGAGCACTCTCGCATTGCGCATCGGCGAAGTGGCCCAGCTGTCGGGTCAATTCGTTCTCAGATCGGGCGCTACGTCCAACACCTATTTCGACAAGTATCTGTTCGAGTCTGACCCTCAGCTGCTTAGAGCAATCGCCGAGCACTTGGTGCCGATGATTCCTGAAGGCACAGAGCTCCTTGCCGGCCTCGAGCTTGGTGGCGTTCCGGTGGCCACGGCGCTGTCTTACGCGTCGGGTCTGCCGGCGGTGTTCGTGCGAAAGAAGGCCAAGGATTACGGCACCGCCAAGCTCGCCGAAGGACCGAGCATCGATGGCAAACGAGTGCTAATCGTCGAAGACATCATCACTAGTGGTGGCCAAGTCGTGTTATCGACGAAGGATCTGCGCGACCGTGGTGCCATCGTCCACTCAGCCGTCTGCGTGATCGATCGCGAACAGGGCGGCAGCGAAGCCCTTGCCGATTCCAACATTGCTCTCGGAGCGCTATTCACTAGATCAGCCATCGAATCTTCCTAGCGAGGTCGCCAAGGTGTACCCGAGGCATACGTGGGGCATACTGTGTATGCTTTACGTATGCCAGAAACAACGGATCGACCAAAACGCAAGGCTATGTTCCTAGGGCCACGCGCTCTTCACAACCTGAAGGTGACTTCGGCACGTCGGCGGACAGAGCGCGAAGCAATGGAAGATGCACTTGAACTCTTGGCTCAACGGGACGCTCAACTGGATGCAATGGACGACTTTGTCAAGTGGGCCGAGGCCGAATGGGGCGAGCCAACTGATGAGCAGAAATCTCGCGCCGCCCAGATCTGGGCAAATCGATGATCCTTGACGCAGGAGTGTTTATTGCGCTCGACAATCCTGCACAGCGTGGGGTCGTACAGGCCCTCATTGGCGAGATGATAAGAAGCGGTGAGGTTCCAGTAACCAACGAGGCCGTTCTTGCACAAGTGTGGCGGGGTCCGGCGAAACAGGTCCCACTCGGAGCGCTTCTTAGCACTGTTTCAGTTCGTGACTTTGGAGATGCGAAGACCATTGGCCGAAGGTGTGCAGTTTCGCGTACGAGCGATGTTGTCGACGCGAGCCTCGCTGTGCTGGCGGATCAGCTCGGTATGAAAGTTCTGACAACCGACCCGGGCAACATGGCGAGCCTCGGTGCTGCGTTCGTCGAGTTGTGAGCTGTTTCGACCCAGCAGGGACCTTCAACGACGACTATCTCTGGTTCTACGAAGAGTCGCTTAGTGCTATACGAAACCGGGACGAAACATCCGAGATCCTTCGGCTGCTCGGCTCCCCGAATCCACTGTCGATTCTCGATGCGCCGTGCGGGCACGGACGCATTTCCAATCTTCTAGCCGCGGCTGGCCACGCGGTTGTGGGCGTCGACATCACCGAATCGTTCCTGGATCTCGCCGCCGATTAAGCAGCCGATCTCGGAGTACACGTCGACTACCGCGCTGGCGATCTTCGAAACATGCCTGTCGAAACCAGCACTTTCGACGCGGTCATCTGCTGGTTCACCTCATTCGGTTACTTCGACGACCACGGCAATCGGGCCGTGCTAAGCGAATTCGCCCGCGTGCTGAGGCCGGGCGGGACGCTGATTATCGAAACACTCCATCGCGACGGTTTTCTGCGATCTCTTAAGTCGTCACCGCATGAAGTATCTCGCGGCGACGACAAGATGACCGATATTGCTACCTTCGACGTTCGCAGCGGAGGTCTCGAAACCGAACGAACAGTTCGGCGCGGAGACCAGGTTCGGCGATCTCAGTTTTCGGTGCGCCTACCAACACTTCCGGAGTTCGATGACTGGTTGACCGGTGCTGGGTTCGGCGAACGGGCCTACAGCGACCGACTTGGTTTGCCGTTGACGGACGACAGTCTGCGCCTTGTCGTCACTGCCAAGAAATAGGAGCTAGACCAACTCACCGTTTGTGACCACGTCGGTGCCGTCGAGGCTGACCGTGCAGCCGAACATCGGGATGTCGACGTGACCGCGGCAGTAACGGCCAGCGCGTTCGTTGGCACCTGTTGACCATAAGAAGTTTCCAGCGACGGCCCGCATCTCGGTGCCGTTGTGATCGGCTCGATCGAACGCGGTCATCGCTGTTCGGTGGGCACCCGTGTTGAGGCCCCAGCCGACGTGACTAATGGCCAAGGCCTCGGGTTCGCCGAACGAGCGAAGGTACTCATCGAGCAGAACTGCGTCGGCGCCATCGCCGGTGATGGACACGACATGGTCGTCGACCAAATCGATCACGACAGGCGACTCAATGTACGATTTGAACGAAAGATTGATGTCGCCTGGAGCCAAAACGATGCGGCCGTTCACGGTGCCAACGGCTGGGAACAGCAGCACGAGTCCACCGGGCCAGTGGGCGATGTCGCCCGGTTCGGTGGTCCACCCATGGGACCCGACTCGAACCGCATCGGCAAGGTCGACACTGAGGTCGGTGCCGTGTGCGGAAGTGACCCTCATGTTCGAGGCGGCCTTGGCCAACTCGACACCGGCGGCGACACGATCGGCCAACGACGGATCGTGGGGCCACCGCTCGACGTTCTCGGGGTGTTCGTTCGAGATCATCAGCACCCTGGCGCCGTCGGCAAGGATGGCCGGAAGTTCGGGCGAATGTAGCAACCCCTCGAAGGTGCAGTCGGCTACAAAATCGGCTGCCGCGCAGGCCGCGATAGCCGCGGTGTTTCCGGCCACCGCAGTTGAAGCACCGGTCGAACGAATTGGGAGAGGTCCAGGGTTGGGCTGGGTGGCAAGAACCACGTCGACCACGTGGGCGCCTAACGATTGAAGAGCAAGGCGTGAAGTTTCGACGATCTCGGGCCGGCTGCGAGTCTCTGACAGGACAACGGCGGTATCGCCGCGCTCCACCGCACACGCCTCGAATTGTTGGGCGTAACGTTTGATCCAAACCCATTCGGTACCCATGATTGCCTCCAAGGCGACGTCCTAGGCGAAGGTCTCGTTGTCGTCGGTTAGGCCGTACCGCCCCAGCCGGTCGATACAGACTTCGACACTCCACGGCAACATGGTGGCACCACACCGAGCATCGCGGTACATCCGCTCGAGCGCCATCGGGCGCAGGATTGACCGTCCGCCACACGTTTTGATGCCGAGAGATGCAAGGTCGGGAGCGACTTCCATTACCGCGACCATCGACGCCCAAGCCAGCTTGACGTCGTCGGGATGCGGATCAACCTCGGCTCGTTCGACCACTCGGTAACAAAGCGCCTTAGCTTGTTCGTAGCGCACGTTCATCTCGGCCCACAGTGCCTGTTTCTGAGGATGCTTGGCTCGGCTGGAACCGTCGAAATCGCCGCGCAGGTATGACCGCGTAAAGTCCATGACGCCCTTCGAGAGCCCAAGGAAAGCAAACGACAACGTCATATAGAAATATGGAAACCTGGTAGCCAAAAGGTCGAAGACTCCTGGCGGAATCCACTCGTTCTCAGCGGGCACAAATACATCGGTAAAGATCAGCGTCTTGGAGATGGTGCCCCGCATGCCCAGGGGGTCCCAGTCGCCAACGATCTCAAGCCCGTCAGACCCTGCGGTTACTCCCATCAGCCGAACTCGATCGTCTCCCGGTACCAAACAGACAACGTCGTGAATTCCGGCCGATTCGGACAGCGACGCGAAGATCTTCTTGCCGTTGATCAGATAGCCGCCCTCGGTGGGCGTTGCAGTGGTGGCGATGCCAGTGGTGGCTCGACCAGAAAGCCCCTCGGAGAAAGGCTGACTATGAATGGTGCCGTTCGCGAGGATGTCGGCGTACAAGACACTCCGACGTTCGTCGACGAAGGCATGGTCATCGCTTGGGAGATTGAGATCGTCGATAATCGGGCCGGTTAACAAACACGTGGCTGAGTGCATATTGAATGTCAGAGCAGTCGAGCCGCAATAACGACCGATCTCCTCAGCGACCAACGAGTAGGTGGCGAAGTTGGCCCCCATGCCCCCGAACTTCGATGGAATGCATAGGCCCAGGAATCCGATGTCGCGTAGATCGGCGAAGTTCTCATATGGAAAGGTGGCGTTGCGGTCATATTCGACGGCTCGCTCGGAAAACACGGGCCCGAGTTCACGTATTGCTTGCACGCACTCTTGGGCGAACTGTTGTGTGTTTTGGGTTGTGCTGCTCACTGAGG
>JAADHX010000487.1 GCA_013151655.1 Actinomycetota bacterium | reverse complement strand
GACGGAACCGTCGGCCAGTTGGCGGTGCGTGGTCCGATCGGCTGTCGATATCTCGACGACGAACGCCAATCCGAATACGTCCGCGACGGCTGGAACTTCACCGGCGATGCCTACATCAGAGACGCCGATGGCTTCTTCTCCTACCAGGCCCGCACCGACGACATGATCATCACCGCTGGCTACAACGTAGCGGCACCAGAAGTCGAACAAGCGCTGCTGAGTCACCCGTCGGTGTCCGAGGCTGGGGTCATCGGTGTGGCCGACGAGAA
The DNA here is from genome assembly GCA_013151655.1 of Actinomycetota bacterium. Taxonomy (GTDB): domain Bacteria; phylum Actinomycetota; class Acidimicrobiia; order Acidimicrobiales; family Poriferisodalaceae; genus JAADHX01. The sequence goes on along the minus strand of JAADHX010000487.1, from coordinate 6,369 downwards.
AAGAGGCACGGTGGTGAAGGCCTACGTTTTGTTGCGCGACCCATCCGCGGCCACGGACACTCACGCCGCCGAGTTAAAGGACCACGTGAAGGCGACCATCGCTCCGTACAAGTATCCGCGCCTCATCGAGTTTGTCGACGGCCCGCTGCCAAAGACACAAACCGGGAAACTTCGGCGTCAGGCCCTTCGGGAGATCTGACGGTGCCGAACCCATCGACCACGATGCAGCCGAAGGACCGAATTCTCGACGTGTACGGCGTGTTCGTGCGCGACGGTCACCGATGGTTGGCGATTGCAGATCTAATCGCACTGTTGGCCGAGTTGAGGGTCGACGAACAAGCTGTTCGATCGGCTGCCTCGCGCATGAAACGACAAGAGCTGCTGGTCTCATCTATCCGAGATGGCGTCAGCGGCTACGAATTGAGTCGACGAGCCGCCGAAGTACTCATCGATGGCGACCAGAGGATCTTTCGAGCGCCGTCGAGCCCTGAAAGCCCGGCCTGGTTGATCGCGGTTTTCTCGGTGCCCGAAAGTGAACGCAAACGGCGCTACCTCATCAGATCGCGGCTGCAACAACTTGGCTTCGGCCAAACCTCGGCCGGTGTGATGATCGCCCCGGCGCAGCTACGGGCCGAGGCCGAACGAATGCTCACTCGTGCCGATCTGCACAAGTACGTGTCGCTGTGGTGCGGCGACTACCTGGGGTTCGACGATCTCGGAACGGTTGTGGCGACGGCGTGGGATCTTGACGCAATTCGGAACGGCTACGAGACCTACATCGCTACCTTCAGCGAGGTTGCGGGCCGCTGCCACGAACACGGCCTCGACGATGCCACGGCCTTTGTCGACCGCATGAACAACTTGGGCACATGGCGCACTCTTCCATATGTCGATCCCGGTCTTCCCGCAGTTGCTTTGCCCCAGGATTGGCCTGGCGACCGAGCTCGCGCTCTTTTCGACGAAATCGACAAGGCGCTCAGCGACGGCGCCGCTAGGCATTTTGCGTCTGTGGTCGGCTCAGAGGTCGAGCCGGTAGGCGAGGACGTGGCCCGAGCGGCCCGCCGAGCGAAGCGAAGCTAGAGCAGAAGGAAATTCGGGACGACGGCCGTTTGCTTACTGGCTGAATCTCCTACCGCAGATCGCGGTCGATCATGGCAGTGGCCGACTGTTCGCGACGGCGGCTGGTGCGACCAGCCTGATACTGGCGAGGCCACGGTTGGTCGTGTTGGCCGAGATCGATCGCCGCGTTGAGGCTCCAGTACGGGTCGACCAGGTGGGCCCGTGCGAGCAGGCAAAGATCGGCCCGACCAGTTAGCAAGATGGTGTTGATGTCGTCGATACTTGAGATCGCCCCAACGGCCATGGTGGGAATGTCAACGGTGTTGCGTATCGCCTCGGCAAATGGGGTTTGGTAAAGGCGCCCATATTCAGGGTCTTCGGCCTGGTCGACCTGCCCGGTTGACACATCGATGATGTCGACATCGTGGTCCTTGAGCATGCGTGCGAACTCGACAGCGTCGGTGGCATCGAACCCGCCGTCGATCCAGTCTGTTGCTGAGACCCGAACTGACAAAGGTCGATCTTGGGGCCAGGCTGCTCGTACTGCGTCGATGACCCGGAGCGGGAATCGAGCCCGGTTCTTGAGTGAACCGCCGAACTCGTCGGAGCGTGCGTTTGTTACCGGTGACAAAAACGACGACAACAAGTATCCGTGAGCGGCGTGCACCTCAAGGAGGTCGAACCCAGCCGTAGCCGCCCTCTCGGTTGAGGCCACAAAGTCGGCCAGAACCGTGTCCATGTCATCGAGCGTCATCGCGCTTGGAACCGCCGAGTCCGGCCGATATGGCAGCGCAGACGCCGAAATCAGTGGCCATGCACCTTCGTCGAGTGGCGCGTCCATCTCTTCCCAGGCAACCTTGGTGGCACCTTTGCGCCCAGCGTGGCCGAGTTGCAACGCGATCTTGGCTGAGGTGTTGTCGTGGATAAAGGTCACGATCTTGGCCCATGCTGCGGTCTGGGCGTCGTTCCACAGACCGGTACACCCCGGAGTGATGCGACCTTCGGGTGAAACACACGTCATTTCGGTCATGATCAGGCCAGCGCCCCCAACCGCTCGACTGCCGAGGTGAACCATGTGCCAGTCGTCCGGAAGCCCATCAGTGGCGCAGTATTGGGCCATGGGTGATACCACGATGCGGTTGTGAAGGGCGAGGTTTCGAAGCGTGTATGGATAGAAGATCGGGTCCGTCGCTAGATCGGCTGGCCGGTGAGCAATCGGTCGCGACGCGTGGAACCAGGCCCGAGTCGATTCGACTAGCGCCGGGTCGCGCTCACTGAGGTTGTCGTGGGTCACCCGCATCGAACGAGTCAGGAGCGAAAACACGAACTGTTCGGCCGGAAGGTGAGCGTGGTGGTCGACTTGTTGGAACCACTCTTCGCTCGTTGCTGCGGCTCGTTGAAGACTCTCTGCGGCTGGGCGTCGGTTCGTCTCGAAGTTCGACAACGCGGCCTTGATTCCGCTAGCGGTGGTGTCTTGGAGTACCAGTTCGTCGGCAAGGCTCACTGCGTCTTCGAGTGCTAACTTCGTGCCAGAACCGATGGAGAAATGGGCGGTGTGTATCGCGTCTCCGAGTAGCACGACGTTGCCAGCCGACCAGCGTTCGCAGTTGACTCGCCGGAAGTTAACCCAGCGCGAGTTGTTGCTGATTAGTTCGGCGCCATCGAGATGGCCGGCAAACACCGACTCGCACCAGTCGATTCCGAATTGGTCAGACTCGCCGACAGCTAGTCCGCTGTCGTGACCTTCTAGACCCGCCGCCTTCCAGGTGTCTTCAGCCATCTCGACGATGAACGTCGACCGTTCGTCGTCGAAGGGGTAAACGTGAGCTTGAACCCAGCCATGTTCGGTTTCTTCGAAGATGAACGTAAATCGATCGAACTTGGCTGTGGTACCGGTCCAGATAAATCGGGCCGGGCTTACCGGTAGAGAGGGACCAAGCTGTTGTTCCAGCTCGGTTCTGATGGTGCTGTTGATACCGTCGCCGGCCACGATGAGGTCTGCATCGCGGCACTGATCGAGGCTGGTGATGTGCGACTCGAACCGCACATCGACACCCAGCTCGATAGCTCTCGCGGTGAGGATTTCGAGGAGCGTAGCTCGCGACAGCGCGGCGAAGCCGTGGCCCTCGGTGTCGAAGGTTCGACCCTTGAACCGCACTTCCATTTCGCCCCAGTAGCGGAACTGACTTTCGATAGCTTCGATGCTGACCGGATCGGCGTGGGCAATGTTCGACAACGTTTCGTCGGAGAACACAACCCCGAATCCGAAGGTGTCGCCCAGTCGGTTTCGCTCGTACACAACGATGTCGGAGTCGGGTCGACGCGACTTCATTAGGATCGACAAGAAGAGGCTGGCTGGCCCGCCGCCCACACAGTCGATCCGCATACCGTTCGTCTGCATACAGCGCTCCCGTTGCGTCTGTCTCTGAGAGTCGGAGTATAGCGAGTTTTCTGCGATCGCTAGAACTTCGCTATGGTCTGTGTCGTGGTATCCGCGTTCGATCCGTTGTCGGTCGGCTCTCTAGAGCTATCCAACCGTCTTGCTGTTCCGGCGATGGTTACGAGGCTGTCTGGTGAAGATGGGTTCGTTAACGAACCCATAGTCGAGCGTTATCGGCGGTTCGCCGAGGGTGGTGTTGGTCTCATCGTGGTGGAAGCCTCAGCTATCCATGAGAGCCGATCGGGGCCATTACTGCGGGTGTCCTCCGATGAGTTTGTACCTGGCCTGGAGCGCGTGACCCAGGCGTGCCACTCGGCCGGGCCAGCCAAGGTGTTCCTACAGATAATCCACTTCCTGAAGATTGCCCGGTCGGGATGGCGCCAGAAGATTGCCGACCTCGGTGTCGACGATCTCGAAGTTCTCCCCGGCTTGTTTGCCGATGCGGCCGAACGGGCAGCCCTCGCTGGGTTTGATGGCGTCGAGTTGCATATGGCACACGCCTACACGCTGTCGTCGTTTCTTTCGCGCCAGAACAGAAGGCGCGACGAGTATGGCCGGACTCTTGAGAATCGGCTGCGTCTACCAACGGCGGTCATGCAGGCGGTCACCGAGCGCGTTGGTGACTTTCCGGTGTCGGTCAGGTTCAATGCCGACGAGGCGATCCGGCGGGGCTACTCGGTCGATGATGCGGCGGTGTTCGCAGTTCGATTCGCCGACCTGGGTGCGGCCTACGTTTCGCTCTCGGTTGGCGGAAAGTTCGAAGATGCTGTCCATCGTGACGGCGAGCCGCTCTACCCATATACGGGGTTCTCTGGCGACCGCTGCATGCCTGGTTCCAACTACCCAGACGCGGTCAACATCTGGATGGCGCGTTCGGTTCGACGCGAATTGCGAGCAGCCGGACACGACACGCCCGTGTTGGGCACCGGCAAGATTGGTTCGGTCGAACTCGCCGATCGGGTTCTCGACGACGAGTCGTGCGACATCGTCGGCATGGCCAGAGCGCTACTGGCCGATCCGTATCTTCCCGCCAAGGCCCGCGACGGACGCGTCGATGAAACTGTTCGATGTATCTATTGCAACGTTTGTAAGTCGCTCGACGGCAGCTTCAAGACCGTTGTGTGTTACCTCTGGCCCGCAGGTGCCACGCAAGCCCCAAGGCCAGGCGAATCGACCGAATCAGAACTGCTGTGGACCAACGACAAACCGTTGAATGCAACCCTGCGGCCTGGCGAGGTTCGACTGAGTTGGCCAGCCGCCGATGGAGGAGCAACCGGTTACGACCTGATGCGCAGCACCGACGGCGGCACGTTCGATCGCATCACCGCTTGCACCCGAACTCGTCATCTCGACGATCGTGCTTTATCGGGACATCGCTACCAGTACCGGGTAGTGCCATACGACAGCGCGGGCCGACGAGGTCAGGCGAGCAATCGGGTAGAGGTCGATTTGATGGCTGATCAATGAACAAAAAGAAGATCGCCGTCGTCACCGGTGGCACCAGAGGAATAGGTTTGGCCATTGCGACCGGTTTGGCCGACAACGGTCACCGGGTCATCGCGTTGGCGCGCACGGCACCGCCCGAGCCGCTTACTGGGGTGGAAGCAATGGTGTGCGATATCACCAAGCCTGACCGGGTCAAGACCGCATTCGCCACGATTGGTCCGGTCGACATCTTGATCAACAACGCAGGCATCTCTACGTCTGACGCTGTCGGCCGAACCACGGTCGATGATTGGAATCGCAATCTCGCCGTCAATGCCACTGGCGCGTTCTTGTGCATTCGCGAGGTGATCGATCAGATGCAGATGCGTGGGTGGGGCCGCGTCGTAACCGTGGCCTCGACTGCGGCGGTCGAGGGAGCGCGCTACACGGCTGCCTACTCGGCTTCGAAGCACGCGGTGCTCGGGCTCATGCGTGTTTTGGCGGCCGAGGTCGATGGCAAGGGTGTTACCTCCAACACGGTGTGCCCAACGTTTGTGCGCACGCCGATGACTGAGGCCACGATCAGTAACATCGCCGCACGCACAGGCTCGGACCTTGCCACGGCCGAGCAGCGACTGTCCTCGGTGACACCACATGGCCGTATTCTCGAAATCCACGAGGTCGCGGACGCCGTGCTTTCGTTAGTAGCCAGCGATGAGCATGGGCGCGAAGTCCTGCTCGATGGAGGAGAACAACCATGAGGTTCCGCGGATCGGTTCCGTTCCACGAAAACTGGGAGCACTTCGATTTCTCACTCGACGACCGGGTGGCGACGATCACGCTTAACCGACCTGAGAAGCTGAACGCCCTCACCTTTGAGAGCTACGCCGACCTACGTGAGCTCTTCAAGGAGTTGCCGTTGAGAGGCGATGTGGATGCCATTGTCATCACTGGCGAGGGCCGCGGGTTCTGCTCTGGTGGCGACGTCGACGAGATCATCGGCGAGCTACTCAAGTTCAACCCGAAGCAGCTTCTTGAGTTCACGAGAATGACTGGGGCCGTCATTCAGAACATGCGCGAATGTTCAATTCCGATCGTTGCTGCCATCAACGGAACCGTGGCTGGCGCCGGCGCCGTTATTGCGCTCGCCTCCGATTTCCGCTTGGTGGTTCCGCACGCCAAGTTCCGGTTCTTGTTCACCAGTGTCGGGCTATCGGGAGGCGATATGGGGTCGGCTTACCTTTTGCCCCGGCTTGTGGGTCTTGGCCGCGCAACCGAGATCTTGATGTTCGGCGAACCGGTGACGGCTGATCAGGCGGTGAACATCGGCCTGGCCAATCGAGTTGTCGAACCCGACGAACTGATGGCCGAAGCAACCGCGTTGGGCCGACGCATCGCCGACGGGCCACGGCTTGCCTATGCGGCAACAAAGCTGTTGTTGTCTC
>JAADHX010000148.1 GCA_013151655.1 Actinomycetota bacterium | reverse complement strand
GTTATGTACACATCGAAGACATACCATCGGCGGCGGGACAGTGGGATGTCAGCGGTCTTAGAGGCGCAGCAAAGTTATCGGCGACCCTGCAAGCTCAACTTGAAGATGCGTTGCTCTTTCGCCGAATTGCCACTCTCGACACCGATCTTGACGTTGGCAAGGTTGATGACTGGAAGTGGAACGGGCCGACGGAAGGGTTCGCTGACGTAGCCAAGGAGCTCGGTGCACCGGATCTGGTCGGCTATGCACAACGGCTCGGTTCCGCCGACTGAGGTAACGACCAGGCGGTCTGCGGCACACGGACGATGCCGATGAAGGCTGCTACCTTCCGGTCCTGACCTGATTCACGGGCGTCCATTGCACAGGGCCCGGTCGTCACCTCACTCGGCGGTCACCCGCCGAGTGCAACTCTACCGGTGTTGCATTCACTCGACATCGCCATCTCACTGACGTCGTCGTGGGAGAACGATCCTGCGGCTCGGCGGCTAGCCTGCTCCCCCGGACTTGTCGTTTCACCAGCGCCGGGCCGAGGTTCAGGAGGGGTGCGAGAGCGGCCGAATCGGCACGCTTGGAAAGCGTGTGAAGGGAAACCTTCCGTGGGTTCGAATCCCACCCCCTCCGCTCACACAACCACGTTTGTGTCGCGATTTCGGCGGCGTGGACAACCAAAATCGCGACGCAAACGTGAATTGGTAGATGTTGGCCTGCGAGAATCGCTGTATGTCTGATGATCTGATGGGGCTCGCTCTCGCTCAGGCGAGAGCGGCTCTCGAGCACGATGATGTTCCCGTCGGAGCGATCGTTGTTCACGACGGTGCCGTCATCGCGGCACGCCACAATGAGCGAGAGCTTCACAACAATCCGATTGGTCATGCCGAGATGCTCGCGCTCGTCGATGCAGCAACACATCTCGGACAGTGGCGCCTTGATGAGTGCACAATGTACGTGACCCTGGAACCTTGCGCCATGTGCGCCGGCGCTCTGGTCAACTCACGTCTAGGTCGCCTTGTGTACGCGGCAGAGGACACAAAGGCGGGCGCCGTCAAGAGCCAATACGAGCTCCTCTCTGGCGAACGCCTGAATCATCGTGTTGTGGTATCCAGTGGGCTCCGCGCACAAGAATCGGCGGATCTTCTTCGCTCGTTTTTCAAAGCCCGCAGGAACAGCTGATCAGCAGTCCAACAGCCCGACGGCCGATACCGGTAGCTACCGGTCCTTACGCCGCAGGCTCCCGATGAGGCGACGTAGAGCAGAACTGCGCTCGTCCGCACCATCTTCGCTTGGTCCGATCGGACTGTCACCAGATTCGACCGACATATCGCCGCTCTCTGGCACGGCCGCCGTTTCGGTCGCCGCGTCCTCCCACTGGCTATAGAGGACCTCAGCACTAGTGTCGATGCTCGGTGGGGCAAAGACACCACGGTCAGCCGCTGCTGTCGCCTCTGAGGCTTCGTCATCGCCAGGTCCAGCGTCCGCGATCGGAGCGATTGAAGCGCTACCCACTGCGGCTGACTCGATTGCCGCGATCGCTCGCCGGACGGCATCGGCGACACCGTCAGGAACGTCTTCGTCAGTTGTCGGCTCATCTGTCAGATTGAGCGGTGGCATCTCGAAGTAGAGGCCGTCCGCAGTCGTTTGGATGATCGGAACTTCGCCGTTGTCCGGCACGATTGGCTCTTCGTCGACGGAGTCGCCCACGTCAACCGAGTCACCACTGTCAACGAAGTCGCCACTAGTGGCTGGGACGTCATCGACGTCATCAGGCCAGACCACCTGGAACTCACGATCGATGACATCATCAGATGTGTCGGCATCCCACACGGATTCCTCATTGTCGACGGTGGTGGTGGTGTCGGCAACGACTACGTCCACCGCTGCTTCGTCAGCTGCAATCTCCACAACCTCGTCAACCGTGTCTTCAACAAGGACATCTTCAATAACGAAATCTTCAACGTCAGTGTCTTCAACGACGACAGCTTCGGGGCCGGGATCGTAAAAAACGATCTCCTCCGCGGCGATCAGGGCCTCATCGGCGACCGGTTCGATTGGCTCGTCGACGACTAGGTCCTCGACCTCCAGATCCTTGAATGTGTCCCTCCAAGGCTCGCCGTCGTTATGCGCCAGATCATCGTGCACCTCGATCCACAGATCCGCTTCAGGCTCGGTTGCGAGCGGAATGTTTTGGTCTGTATCCGCCACCGGGACTTCAGGATCGATCTGCACGACGTCCGCTGAGTTCGATTCCGTTGAGAAGTCCAACAGGGCCTCAACAGACTCATCCCAATCGGCAATGCCGTCCTTGGGAGTGTCAGAGATGATCTCGACATCGAGATCGCCGCCGCTGCCGTCAAGCATTGCCTCCAACATGGAAGCGTCGAACTCGTCGATCCCAGGTAAAGGCTCGAGTTCCTCAAACCCGTCGAGCGACTCTTCCCACTCGATCGTCAGTTCGTCGCCAGAATCGCTCACGGAGGCCACGGGCAAACCGGGGAGATCGTCGACAACGGTCGTATCCAATTGAGCCACCTCGCCAATCGGGCGCGGGCTGGCCGCTGGCTCGATGGGGGCGACGAACCAACGATGCACGCCAGAGGGGTGATGGCGATACGCCGTAACCCTTGCTGTCGTGATCGACTCGTTCGCTAGCTGCGAGATCAGCGCTTCGGTTTCAGCCTCGGCGACAACGAGCACGGCATCTCGATCAACAGACGGATCGCGGCCGAAGAGTCGTCCCAGATGCTCTACGTCACCAACACGAACGGTACCCCGCTCCAGCTGGCTCGAGTCGAGCACGCCTGTTTCGACCAACCGACGACCCAAGGAAGCATCTGTAGAACGCTCGGCGTAGTACACGACGCCATTGTCGAGATACGCAAGAACTTCTGGTTCGACCTCGAACACGATCTCGCCGGTGAAGGCACGCTCACGCGCTTCGTTCAAAGTCATCCACACCGGCTGGGGACCGCTAACGGTCAGCGCCGAGTCTGTCGACTTCTTGGACTTGGTTCCTGTCTTGGACATTTCAGGCCACCTCTACCTTGCTTGACTCCATCGACGACAACAGCGTCAGGAGGATTTCGACAACGACCTCGCGGCCGGAATCAGGGTCTATTAGTTGGCACGGAACAGCAGGCTCGCCATCCAACGCGCCGAGCGAACGCGCCAGGCGGTTCGCGACTGTTTCGTCTGTGCATCGGTTCACCGCAATCACGGCCGGCACACGAAGTTCACGAAGTAACGACCGAAGCTCGACTCCGGCCGCGGCGTGGGTCTCGGTCGCCTCTCCGTCAATTACGAATGCCACGATGTCGACGTCGCCCTTGAGAATGTTGGTCATGAACCGGAAACGGGCCTGACCGGGCGTCCCGAAAAGGAGTAGTCGAGTGTCGCCCTCAATGGCGTAGGTACCGAAATCCATGGCGACAGTCGTGTGCGACTTGACTTCGGATTCCTCGCCGGTCGTCATGACGTCAGTTGACACAACCTGAGTCTGTGAAACGGACTGAATCATCGATGTCTTGCCAGCCGCGAAAGGACCGGTCACAAGAATCTTGAATGTCTGGCTACTCATGAGGTTTCCCCTGACAGCCAGCTCGCTCGCGCCTGGACAAACTCGCGAAGGTGCCGCTGATCGACACTGGCCGCGGTTAACACAGCGAGTACGCGCTTGCCTCCAACTGGCCATATCAACAAGAAGCCCGTGTCGTGCTCGACGACGAGTTGTCGTAGTTCTCGGCCACCGCCCATTGCAACAAGTTGGTGGGACAAACCGACCGCGGCGGCGAGCATCGCCGAATGTGCTGGCTGGTTAACGACGCTGCTGCTTCGAGCGATGGAGAATCCATCAACCGACGCGAGAATCGCGCCATACGCACCAGCGACTGTTGCGGTCAATTCGTCCAGAATGGCGCCAGGGTCTGACGACAATACGGGGTTGCGCACCGACTCTGGCACATTCGCCACCGGAGACGGTGACGCGGCGGGCGGGTTAACACCAGCGGGGGCCATCAGGAACGCTTCAGGAGATGACAGCGACGATGGGCTGGTAACAGTTGGTGACGTTGGCGGTTCATAGCTCATATCTGGCCGTTCAAGAAGGAGGAGACTCTTGACCTTTTCCATACAGAAGAGGTATCGGTCCCGAAAGTCGCCAGCTTGAGCGGAATCAGCTGCGAAGCATCAGTTCGGTATTTCAGCTAGCAGGCGGCGCGTACATGATGCGCCTCGGCCGAACTTGTCGCGAGCGCTGGCAGACTGGACTCGTGCAACCCGATCAACCTCAGCGTGCGGTCAACCTCGTTGACAAGCTTTCGCAGTTTGGCGAGCGTTGGGCACCAAGGACAGTTGCGGAGTTCAACGGCCACGACGTCATGGTCGTAAAAATAAAGGGCGAATTCGTCTGGCATCACCACGACGACACAGACGACCTATTCCTCGTCTTGAAGGGTCGGGTCACAATTCGTCTCCGCGACGGCGAAGTAGAAATGGGCCCGGGCGAACTTTTTGTGGTTCCCGCTGGTGTCGAGCACCAGCCGTTCGCTGCCGATGAGGCAGAAGTACTGCTCATCGAGCCGAGGGGCACAGCCAAAACTGGCGACTAAGCCACGTGCTCAACACGTAGTAGCCCCGACGGCGAATAGCAGCCGGTCGCTACTTTGCTTGGTGATATGTGAGAGCCATCGCCACACACTCTCGAAGCTCATCTTCGGGTAGATCCTGCCCGATCTTGAACAACAGCGCACGGTTGTCTTCGTAGGTGAACAAATCGCCGAACAGACCTTCGAAGGACTCGACCAGGGTCGTGCGACAGATGAAATACATCGCGTAGTCGTGCTTAGAACCCGGCCCGGTCTGAGCAATACGTACCGTGCTTCCCGTTCCGGTGGCACTTGTGAGGTAGCTGGGTTGACCCCACTTGAGCGTCTCGTCGATCGGGCCGACTCCGTCGATTGCCAGCGCGGTGTCGAGGATGATCTGACGAAGCCGGAGCAGCGCCACCCGGACAGCGCCGGGATACGAGTCGAAAACTGCGGCGACGTCGACGGCTTCCACCGTTGCGGGCTCGATCGCATTCGACATGATACTTCGCTCACGTTAGGCCAGCCGCCCGTAGTCCACGCGTGGTAGAGCCGCTGGAGACATTCAGAATCACATTCACTGATCTGAAGATTCAGGTCTCAGTTAGCAGTCTTTTGCCAGACAGAGACATGCGAAGTGCTCTCGGCAGTGAAAGGCGCTCGGTGCCAATCAGCCCAGCGATTAACCAGTGACAATCCGGCAATACGGGCCATGAGGTCGTACTCGGCAGGCCATGCGTACCGGTGGGTCGAATCGAGCGCTCGTCCGCCTCCAGCGTCCACCCATGCGTGGTGCGAGATCAACCGTTGGTTCACGACGTCGTATTCGTCCACTCCGAAATGGCCATCGGCCACGTCAAAAGCAAGCATCGTCTCGCCAACCGGTAGCTGTCGCAACCGCGGGACGCCAACTTCGATCACAAAGCGGCCTCCAGGGGCCAAGTGCTCGCTCGCGTTGCAGAAGCAGGCAACCTGTTCATCCTGGGTGAGCAGGTTCGAGATCGTGTTGTAGACCAGATAGACGAGACCGAACTCACCATCGACACGAACTGTGGCCATGTCGCCAATGACGACTGGAACCCGCTCAGACCCAGGCTTGCTGTTCATCTCATCGACCATTGCCTGTGACAGTTCGATGCCCGCAACGCTGACACCATGCTCACTCAGCGGGATAGCGACGCGCCCGGTTCCAACCGCGAACTCGAGCGCCCGTCCTCCGTTGGCAAGTTCGGCGAGCGTCTCGACGGTCGGCCCGAGAACTCCGGGTTCGAACATGTCCCTAGATGTCTCGTCATAGTACGGAGCGACACTGCTGTCGAAGATGCCATCCGTCACGGACGCAAGTGTCGCACTCTGACTTCTGGCAACCACCATGGATTTACATAGTTGACGGCGGTTCGCTGACAGCCGCTCGCAGTCGTGCCGGACTTGGCGGATCCGGCAGCCAACGTTGGCCGCCGTTCTTGCGCACCTCCACCCGAAGTCGGTGAAACGCTCACCCAGTCCGATGATGGCCACGAGTACGTTTGTTTCTGGAGGCACTATAAGCGCGCAGAACATCTACGACGACCCGGACTTTCTTGCTGGCTACGTCACCCTCGACCGCCAGGTCCATGGTCTCGATGGAGCCGCGGAATGGCCTGTTCTTCGGTCCATGCTGCCCAACATGGGCGGTCGACGAGTCGTGGATCTCGGGTGCGGTTTCGGATGGTTCAGCCGGTGGGCCGACGAGAACGGAGCGATGTCGGTGCTCGGCGTCGACGTCTCGACGAAGATGCTGGAGCGGGCGCGTTCACAGACAGCCAGCGCAACAATCAAGTACCAGTGCGCCGACCTCGACCTGCTCGATCGGTGGGCGGAATGTTGCCGGTGATTCTGTGGTAGTTGATGTACGGCGGGATCAGGGCCGCAGGGCTTCGTCGACCATGGCGCGTGCCGCCCGGCCGGCGCGCCTGTAGTCGGTTCCGCTCACGGTCACTGAGCTGTAGCCGGCCTTGGTCTTCATGTTGAGTAGGTCTCGTAGATTCTTGGCGGCGGTGTTACTGGCGCTCCCGACGAGCGCGACCGCGGCGTTGTGGTCCTCCCCACGAGAACGCTC
>JAADHX010000088.1 GCA_013151655.1 Actinomycetota bacterium | reverse complement strand
GTCAGGCCAGAGAGGTACCTCAGACTGAGCACCTGTTGATAACGCGGGGTGAGCTGATCCAGTGCCGCCCGGACTAACACATGATCTTCGCCGCGGAGTACCACTTCTTCTGGCCTCTCGGCTTCGGTCACCAACCGTTGCATCGCTATCTGGCCGCGATCGCTTTCGGGTCGAGCAGAGCGGCGGTGATGATCATTCATCTGATTCGCCGCTATTCGGAGCAACCAGGCAGAGAATCCCCCACCGGTTGGCTGGAACGAACCGAGGTTTCGGTATGCCTTTTCGAATGCTGCCGCAGTTACGTCTTCGGCGATCTCACGGCTGCCGCAGCGGCGATAGGCAAAAGCATGAACTCTTGGTAGATACCGTCGGTAAAGCTCCGAGAACGCATCGACGTCGCCCTCGCGGGCGCGATCCACCAGTTGGTGGTCGTTGTTGGTCGCGTTGGCGGCCAGCGTCACCCGGGTCTCCTCGCCAGTTGCGATCGTCGTTACCGATCCCATATTGACAGTCCAACGCTCAACTTCGACAGCGGTTACATCTAACCTGAGAAATTCGAGGCACCGATTCGAGCAGAAAGTTTGGCTCTTAGTCACGGCAACGTCCAAGTCGGACTATCCTCACCGACTTCATGGGATCGCTCGTAAAAAAGCGCCGCAAGCGTATGCGCAAGAAGAAGCACAAGAAGATGCTTCGCCGTACACGCTTCCAGCGTCGCTAACTTCATCCAACTCAGCCACTAGCCGCCACGACCCGCAGACGCGGGCACCTTGTGCTCCCGTCAGGCGGGTCGTTGTCGCGTTCGACCTTCCACTGTCGAGACCAAAACCGACGGTTTGTTGCCGACGACCACCTCGTGATGACCGTCGACGAACCATGTACCTCCCGACCCAGCCAACCGTGGTTGCTGACCCGTAGCGTCGCCGAGACCGTCACGCCAACGACCTAGCTCGGGAGCGAAGGCAACTGCCGCTGGTTCGAGGTCGTTGCCGTTGGAACCGGTAGGGCCACCCATCGAGTCCCATTGGGCATAGACGGCAGGCGTACTGACACCAAAGTCGGGGATTATGAGTGTGTAGTCGTTCAGCGCGAAAGGCAGTTCGGTCACGACTTCGCCGACGCCAGTAACAAGTGCTCTCCCACCCCGGAGACAAAACGCCACATCAGCACCAATCGAGGCAGCAAGACCCAGATCGGTACAACCGGCCCACGCCAGCACGGCCGCAGCATCGCTGCTACCTCCACCAAGGCCAGCCCCAGCTGGGATTCGTTTGACCAGGTGAACCCCGGCAGTACGATCCACGACCTTCAAGGCGCGGCTGACAAGGTTGTCGGCGTCGGCCGAGACGGCTAATCCCGAGACTGCTCCGTCAACGGTCAAGCCGGAGCCGAAGGCATCGATCGTGAGTGTGTCGTGGAGGTCGAGCGAGACCATCGTGGCTTCGATGAGGTGGTACCCATCAGGCCGAACCCCGACGACGCGAAGGTCGGTGGTCAACTTCGCAGGAGCGAGAACGGTCTCAGTCGTTGGCACCGCTTGGCCCCTCGGTCGCTTCGGCTAGGCGCACCCAGTCTGACAAATCGAGGGTCTCGGCACGCGCATCGGGGCGAACCTCAGCCGCCTCGAACTGCTCGAAACTTACCCGCCCGGCAAGCGATCGACGAAGCATCTTTCGCCTCTGACCAAACCCGGCCCTGACGAGATCGAACACTCGCCCGCGGTCGACGGTGTGAGGAATCGCCGGCTCGACATGTCGCCGAATGTCGACCACCATCGATTCCACCCGGGGCTTCGGTACGAACACCGTGGAAGGCACCTTGCACAGCCGAGTTGCAGTCGCCCACGACGCGACCTTGACCGACAAAGCGCCATAGTCGGAGGACCCAGCCGTTGCCATCATGCGCTTGCCCACCTCTTCTTGCACCATAACAACCAGCCTCTCAACCGCTGGCACGAAGTCGAGTACGTCGGCCACCAAACGGGTTCCGACGTTGTACGGCAGGTTCGCGACCATGGTCACCGGGCCGTCGCCCAGTGCAGGCACCCACATGTCGAATACGGTTGCGTCGGCATGAACCACGGTCACGTCGGAACCCTTGAGGACTTCACTAAGCGGGCCAAGCAGAGCTCCGTCGGCTTCGATCGCAGTTATCTGGGCACCGGTCTCGGCTAGGGCGAGAGTGAGCGATCCAAGCCCTGGACCTATCTCGACGACCGAGTCGGTGTTGTCGATCTGTGCCAGGCGCACAATCTTGCGCACCGTGTTTGGATCGGCCAGAAAGTTCTGACCGAGAGCTCGACGAGGCGCAAGATCGTGGCGCTGTAGCAGGTCGTTGATCGCGCCCCTCGACAGGGTCACGTCAGAACGAGGTTTGCCACTTATCCCAGCCGAACTTGTTGCGAGTGCAACCAGGCCAGGCCCTCCACGACTGAATCTCCCACAACAACGCGCCGCGATAGATCTGTTCGGCGCGAGTGGCCTGATCGGCCCGACCGGTGCCGCCAACGAAGGCCCATGAGTCGATCGAGAACTGAATACCGCCGTAGTAACCATTGCCTGTGTTGGCGGCCCACCTACTTGTCGACTCGCACACTGCCAAATGGTCCCACATGGCGATCTCTGGCCAGGAGGGATCCCATGCGAATGGCGCAATCGGCGACCCGGCATTGCCTGCGGTGGTCGTGGTGGTAGCCGGCGGCGGTGCGGTCGTGGTGGTTGTTGTTGTTGTTGTTACCGGTGCCGACGTTGTGGTGGTAGGAGGAGGAGGAGGACTAGTAGTGGGCGGCACCTGAGTGGTAGACGTGGTGGTCAGAACCTGAGTGCTGGTAGTGGTGTCTGGCGGCTGGGTTGTTGTCGGGGCCTCAGTAGTTGTCGGAACAACGGTTGTAGAAGGCGGTGGTTGTGTTGTCGTCGCGGCCGAAGAGGCTTGGACAACCGGAGCCGCCGTGGTGGGTGCAACCTCGTCCTGGTTTTCTTGGGTAGTGGATTCAGCCGAACTTGCGAAGGCGTTCTCGACAGCGGCTAACAAGTCCATTGCCGACCCGCTGGCTACGGCGCCAGCCACGAGACCGTCGGGTGAAACTGGAGTTGAGATGTCCTGAGTGATGACTGCTGCGGGCAGCACTGGTTGAACTGCGGGAGTGATCGTCAGGTTGTAGAGCAACAGCAGCGGGAGCGCGACCATAGTGATCGAACTAGCGACCCGAATGGAATGATTACGCTCTGCGTAGTTGCGACGTCTCACTGGTTTCTCCGGTATTGCGATGCCCAAAAAACAGAACCACCCGCGAGAGTGGTTCTTTGAGCTGGAGCGAGCCTAGGGACCGCTCGGCAAAGGTGCAAACAGTTGCTATGGAATTGGCAGCGCGAAGTCAGTGAATGCCGAAAAAGTTTCGGGCCGTCGACGATGTAGATCTAGCGATTTCTACAACATCGAGGTCGCGCAGCTCTGCGATCTTGGCCCCAACATGGCCCACCCAAGCCGGCTCATTGCGTCGGCCCCGATGCGGAACCGGGGCCAGAAACGGACTATCCGTTTCGACCATTAGGCGGTCGAGGGGGCACATTGAGGCCGCGGCCTGCACGTCATTGGCGGAGTTAAACGTGACAATGCCACTGAACGACAATACGGCTCCCCGGTCGAGACAAGATGACGCTTCGTCGACTCCGCCCGTAAAACAATGAAACACCAAACGTTCGGGGACTCCGACCTCATCGAGCACAGCGAACGTGTCCGACCATGCCGACCGACTGTGAATCACAAGCGGTAAACCGGTCTCGTTGGCCAGTTCAACTTGCTGAGCGAACACCGTCCGTTGCGAATCGCGGGGAGAGTGGTCGTAGTGGTAATCGAGCCCACACTCGCCAACCGCAACCACGTGGGGGTCACTCAACAACTCCGCTAAGCCATCAATTCCTCCGGATGCCTCGTGGGGGTGAACGCCCGCAGTTGCCGAGACCGCGGTGAAACGGCGAGCTCGCTCGATCGCCGCGACCGATCCGGGCACATCGCAACCCACGTCGACCATATGAACCACATTCGCAGCCAGTGCTGCATCCACGACTGCCTTGACCTCAGCTTCGTCAGCAGGCAGATGGCAATGTTGATCGATCCACGTAGGGGGCTGATCGACTGGTGAGGTCACGGCTTGAGGCGAGGGAAAAGCGGGGAACCCTTTTCGACAGTTAACCCGCCCGGATACTGACCCCAGCTGGTATCGACATCGATACGCCTGTCGAGGGGCGACCCGTCAAGACCAATACGACGCCAGATTTCTTGAACGGCGTTGGGGATGGCCGGCGAGGCCAGAATTGCGACTAGCCGAAGAACCTCGAGGGCATCACCAAGCACGGCGTCGACCTCTGGCCCTGGTTCGAGTTTCCATGGTTCGGCGTCTTCGAGCAACGAGTTCGTTTCGCGCACAAGTCGCCATGTTGCCTTCATTGCATCCGCTGGAGCGACGCGCTCCCAAGCATCGTTTACCTCGGCCAGAACCTCGCCCGCTACTGAAGCCAACGGTGAATCTGGACGCGGCGCGGGCCCCACTCCGTCACACTTCTTGGCCACAACCGTGGTGACGCGGCTGAGAAGGTTGCCAAGGTTGTTGGCTAGGTCCGAGTTGAACCGTGACACCATCGCTTCGTACGAAAATTCGCCGTCCGAGCCGAAGTTCTGATCTCGCAAGAGGTGATAACGGAATCCGTCGACGCCAAAATCTTCGACGAGATCGGCTGGCGCAATGTGGTTGAGACGCGTCTTGCTCATTTTTTCGCCACCCACGAGCAGGTAGCCGTGCACGTTCAGCGACTTCGGGAGTTCAAGACCCGCCGACATCAACATCGCGGGCCAGAAAACGCAGTGGAAACGCAGGATGTCCTTTCCGAGAAGGTGTCGTGCCGGCCACCACTTGGCGAACTCGGCTTCATCGGTGCCATAACCCGACGACGTCAGATAGTTGATTAGCGCATCGAACCACACGTAGGTGACGTGGTCTTCGTCCCACGGAATCGGGACACCCCAATCGAGAGAGGTTCGAGAGATCGAGAAGTCCTTGAGCCCTTGTTTGATGAAGCCAAGCGCTTCGTTTCGTTTCGAATCAGGCTGCACCAAGGTCGGGTTGGCCTCGTACCACTCCAAGAGTCGGTCTTCGTACTTTGACAGCAAGAAGAAGTAGTTGTCTTCTCGCATGGTGATGACCGGCCGACCCAGCCGTTCGAGTTCGGCGACCTCGGCCTCGGATACATAGGCCTCGTCGGCAACCGAGTACAAGCCCTCGTAGCTTCGAAGTTCGATATCGCCATTGGCTCGACAAGCTTCGAGCACCCTCTGAACCGCAGTGTGATGACGAGGCTCGCTAGTGCGAATGAAGTCGTCGTAGCTGATGTCCAATAGGTCCCAGACGTCGACATAACGCTGCGAAACTTGATCGGCCCACGTTTGGGGATCAACGTTGTTCTCTTCAGCCGAACGCTGAACCTTTAATCCGTATTCGTCGGTTCCGGTCATGAACCTGACTTCGTCACCCTTGAGTCGATGCCACCGCGCCAGCGCGTCGGTGTTGACCGTTGTGTACGCGTGCCCGATATGGGGCACGTCGTTCACGTAGTAGATGGGCGTAGTGAGGAACTGACGAGTCACGGTCGTGAGAATATCGCGCCGGCTTCGAAGATCTGGCCGATAAATCCGGTTCTGGGTAGAGACGCGAGATAACAGGTGCGCGAACATAGAGCGCTAGTAACCGATCGCGCCTGGGAACTTGGTGACCGAAACAGCCGACACACCTGTGGGGAAACCTGCCGATGCTGTAGGGGTCGACCCCTCAGATGTTCCTCTCTCGGAACGGCGACCCAAACTGAAACCTTCTGAGATCTGGCTTCGTCAGGGGTTCGACCAAGCAGCTGTTGGGTTTGGGATGCTCGATCGGGCCGGTCATCACGTGATGGTGAATGCCGCCTATCTCGAACTCGCGGGCCGACCAAAGAGCCGCGTTGTTGGTTCTACGCTCGCTGAGTTATTGGACAATGCGGCCACCCAGGAGGTGCGTGACTGGGCGCAAAGCCCTGTTCAGCCCCTAACTGTCGAGGCCACGATCGATCGCACTGACGGCCCGAGCTGCGATGTCGTGGTGCTGCTTAGCCCACTCACTGGTAACGGGTCCGATGGACACGTTCTGGTTCAGTTGGTGGCTGGAGACTCGTGGCCATCGCGTCGCCACAGCGCCGCCCGCATGACAGCGCTTGCCGACAACATCGATGAGCTGCTGGTGACAACCCAAGCCAATGGTGCAGTGACCTTTGTGTCTACTTCTGTTGCCGAGGCCATCGGCCGACCGGCCGAACAGGTCGTGGGGCTCCAATTCGCCGAGTTGGTACATCCAGACGACTTTGACCGCCTAGACGAAGCGCTTCGCACCAGTAGGTCGGCGGTGATCGAAATTGTGATGCGTTGGAAGGTGGGCGACGCTTGGCGTCCCCATCGTGTTCGTATCAGCGAGGTGCGCGACCAGGTCGGCCGCCTGCTCGGTCTGGCGTACGTTGCAACGCCAACGAGCCCGGGAGCGAGCCTGGCGCGTAGTCAAGCGCCGGTGGTCGACGAACTTTGGCACGCTCTTCCCGATGCCATATGGACCTTCGATTCGAATGGTCCAACCGATGCAAATCCGACGGCGCGGGCGCTTCTCGGAATTGGTCACTCCGATTCACTTGATGGTGTTGGCTTG
>JAADHX010000174.1:16090-18053 GCA_013151655.1 Actinomycetota bacterium | reverse complement strand
ATGGTTCGGTCGAGTCGGTCATGCCTGCCGCAGACTTCTACGATGACAACGTTCCGTTGCTGGCTCAGTCGGCGATTGGTCAGTTCGAGGTTGCTGCGACTCCACTCCAGATGGCCATGGTCGCGGCAGCCATCGGCAACGACGGCGTAATGATGACTCCTCACATAGTTGCCTCAGTCGACGACAGCGATGGCCGCAACGTCTCGACCACACGCCATGTCGTTTCCAGGACCCCCGTCGAGTTCGCGACAGCCCGCACCCTTACCACCATGCTCGCGAACGTTGCCGCTAACGGCACGGCCCGCAATCTGGCATTCGATGGTGTGCTGGTTGCCGGCAAGACTGGAACCGCAGAGTCCGGTGTTGGCGACCCGACTGACGCGTGGCTGGTTGGGTTCGCTCCGGTCGACGAACCAAGGGTCGCGATCGCCGTGTTTCTTCAGGCCGACGAGGCAAGCGGCGATCTAACGGGCGGCGCCGACGCGGCCCCTGTCGCTCGCGAGGTGTTGCGAAGCGCTCTCGAAGAACTATTGGGTTGAGCCTTTAGCGCGCCCATGACGCCACATTTGGTGCAAGTACGGCATCCTTGGGCCTGCACTCTCCTAAAGCGAGTGCGCCACTATCCTCTTCCGAACCTGAAACCACCTAACAAAGCACCACTTCACTTCATCGATGGCTAACACTGAACGCCCTGTATTTGGCGGGCGATACGAGCTCTATAGGCGCATTGCCCGCGGCGGCATGGCCGAGGTGTTCTTGGCGCGCGATCAACTGCTCGACCGGCCTGTCGCCGTGAAGGTGTTGTTCCCGGAGTATGCGACGGACCCAGCGTTTGTTGAGCGTTTTCGTCGAGAGGCCCAGGCCGCCGCCAACCTGAATCATCCGAACGTCGTTGGGGTCTACGACTGGGGCCAAGAAGTCGGCACCTACTACATCGTCATGGAGTACGTCGAAGGCCGCAGCTTGGCCGAGATAATCGGCGCCGAAGGTCCGCTTCATCCCGACCGCGCTGCCGACATCGCCATCGACATCGCTGCCGCTCTCGGATTTGCTCACCGTAACGGCGTAGTTCACCGAGATATCAAGCCCGGAAACGTGCTCATCACCTCAAGTGGCCAGGTGAAGGTAACCGACTTTGGCATTGCCAGGGCTCTTAGCGCCGATGCCGGCGACAGCCTCACCCAAACCGGCAACGTGATGGGCACCGCTACTTACCTTTCGCCAGAACAGGCTCAGGGCAAGCCGGCCGATCCCCGCTCCGATGTCTATTCGTTGGGCGTCGTGTTGTTCGAGATGCTCACGGCCGGTCCGCCGTTTACTGGCGACACACCTGTAGCTATTGCCTACAAACATGTCCAGGAGCCGGTCCCTTCGGCGCGCAAGTACAACGCCGACGTCCCCGACAGCCTCGAGTCTGTCACCTTGCGCAGCCTCACCAAGAGTCCCGACGACCGATATTCAAGCGCCGAGGATTTTCGTGCCGATCTGCGCCGATATCGCACGGGCCAACAGGTGCTCGCGGGCGGCTCAATTGCTGATCAGGTGCCTGCGCCACAGGAACCTCTGCCAGCTCAGTCCGTCGTCCCTGCGGTTTCGGCGCCTATCGCCGTCCCTGCCGACGCCACGATGGCTGTACCTCAGGTTCACGGTCATGCGATTGGTGGCCCGCCGCTACCTCAACCCGAGTACAGACCATACGACGACGAGACTCCGGCTCGCACGGGCATCTGGATCGGGGTTTTGCTGCTGACCCTGATCGTTCTGGCGGTTGTGCTGTTCTTCTTGGCTCGGGTGCTGTTCGCGACCGGCGACGACGATGGGGCTATACCCAACCCGAGCGAAACAACCACGTTACAGACCGCCAGAATGCCGTCGCTTATCGGCACCTCGTGGGAAGACGCCGTCGAAGAGCTCGAAGCTATTGGCTTTGCCAAAGTTCGAGTCGAGTACGAGGATCGCGACG
>JAADHX010000174.1:0-16082 GCA_013151655.1 Actinomycetota bacterium | reverse complement strand
CCGAGAACGAGGTGTTCGCTCAGGATCCTCGTTCGGGTCTGGTTATCGACAAGACCGAGGAGATCATCCTGCGTGCTTCCTCGGGCGCGGTCCTGATTGATGTGCCAAACATTGTTGGCCTCGAATCGGTCGAGGCCGAAAACCAGCTGCGGCTGGCCGGGTTCGATCCTGTAATTCAGGAGCTGACCGACCCCAATATCGAACTTGGTCGGGTTATCTCTCAGAGTGTGAGTGCCGGCGAGCAGCGCCCTGCCGGAGCCTCGATCACTATCATTGTGTCGCTCGGGCTCGGCCAGGTGGCTGTTCCCGAACTCATCGGTCTCGATGTAACCGAGGCTCGTGTCGCTCTTGCCAGGGCCGACCTTCAAGACGTCCAGGCCGAAGAAATCTTCTCCGAAGCGTTCGAGCCTGGCGTTGTTGTATTGATCGACCCTCCGGCTGGCACGATGCTCGAAAGGGAATCGGTGGTGATCCTTACGGTGTCCAAGGGCCCAGAGATTCTCATCATTCCGGGCCTAGAGGCGATTGGCAGTACCGACCCAGCCGTTGTTGAGGCGCGGCTTCAGGCCGACGGGTTTGTCACGCGAATCGAGATTGTCGAGTTGCCGTTCGAAGACGAAAACGACGGCCAAGTCGTCGAACTCAGGCCTTCCCCTGGCGAAGAGGCATTTCCTGGAACCGAGATCCTGGTTTTGGTTGGTGACGCTCTAGACGAACCTCCGACCACGACAACGTCGTCGACCACCACAACAACGCAGGCCACAACAACAACGGTCGCAACCACGACTACCAGTTCGACGACCACTACGTCGTCGACCACGACCACCACCACCACAACCACCGACGGCGGCTAGCTGCGACGCCGCTGCTTGTTCTTAGCCGACGTCGATAATCTCGGCATCAGGTGTGAAGGCTGCAATGGCGAACCAAAACGTGTCGAGGGCTTCGACCCGATCTAGCTGCGAGCCGACAAGCGGACCGTCGATGGCCAGCCCAAATATGTCGAAGTTCGAACCGCTCACCGAGTCCGTGAACGTTCCGTCGTTATTGGTGGTGAGGTCGACTGCCTCGCCAGCGACAGCCGCGATGAACACTCCGGTTGCTCCAACATCGCGACCATCGGCCAGAGTTGGGGTGTCGAGGGCACTAGAGGTACCGGCGGTATGGAGGGCGACAACGTCGACCCCGTCGAGTTGGAAGGTTACCGTCGACACCTCGGCGAGCAGGCTTGTCTGGAGAACCTTGGTCTCTTCACCGCGCACAGCCAGCACGCGCTCCTTGGCTGCAAGCTGGCCATCGATTTCGCCAACGAACAAGAATGGTCGCTCGCCGACGGCGTCGTAGCCTGGGTAAGGGTTCTGGCCATAGTTGCGCCCGAAACCAGTGTCTCGGGTCAAAACGATGCCATCAGGGAACGACTCCTTGAAGCTCGCCCACGAGACAGTCTGCATTGGACGTTTCGTGAGTTCGGTCCCGGTGAGAGCACCGATGACGGCGCGGCCATCGAAATGGGTCCACAACGTTTCGGTGAGCCTGTCGTACATAACGAGCGAGGAGTTGAACAACTGACCACTTGTGCCGAACGTATTGACCTCGCCGTTGATGGTTCTTTCGAAAGCAATCGCTGACGTACAGAGAGGGCAGAAGCTGATCGTCACTGGTACGTCGCCGATGGTGTCGTTGACGATCTCATGCCACGTCATGATCTGAAGCGGGAATGCTCGGACGTCGCCGTTGATGTCGAGCACGACGACCGGTTCTGTGTCGGTGAGGAAGTCGATGTCTTCGATTGCGGCGTAGTTCGGTTGATCAATTGGGGGAATGCCATCGGGCGGCGGCCCGCCGCTGATTACAAGGTCGACGTCTATGAGGGCGGGCGGAAACGAGTCGTGTTCGGGGTCGTCGAGCGCGCTAGCGACCTCGCCGGCATCTATCGAACTTGAATCGCTGTCGCCGCACGCGGCGGTGATAACGAGAATGGTCATGGCTATGGCGGCGAGTCTTAGGTTTCCCATGCTGGGAAAACGCTCTTGGGTGGGTTTCGCATTCCCGAGCGTTGCGGGAGGCGACTATTCGCGCGTCTTCGCGTATCGTGGTGAGCCATGTCGCGATCGCACAACAACCCAGGAAGAGTCACCGCTAAGGGCACCCGGCCCGCTGGTTACGAGACCGAAGTCGGTCACAAGCCAGTTGCAGCTCCGCCTAGCGCTGCTTGGATCCCGATCCTCATGGGGGTGTTGTTCTTTTCGGGCATCGCCGTGATCTTCTCGAACTACCTGGAGTTCTTGCCAGGAAGCCCAGACAACTATTGGCTACTAGGCGGGCTCGGCGCTGTTCTCGCCGGCATAATCACTGCTACGCAGTGGCGCTGATCGGGCCCAGCCGAAATCAACTCAGGTACAGCTTCGCCAGTTTGTATCTGACCGCGCGTCTGAAGCAACATTGCGAGGGCGAACAGTCGGTCTGCTCTCATCGATCTCAGAATAGATCCAGAAAACTGGCCACCAGGTGGCCACTTTGATGGATCAATCTCTATCCATGACTACTCAACAGAACCCAGCCGTGCCCGACCCGTCTGCGATGCCAGACCCTAGACCGGCCCTTTCGCGGATCTTGTCCGACGTCGGCCAACTGGTCGGTTCGGTTACTCCCGAACAGATGTCGTTGCCCACGCCTTGTGCGACGAGTTCGACGTTGCAACGCTCCTCGACCATCTAGTGATGATCGGCCGCCGGATCGCTGTCGTCGGTAGGGGCGATCATTGGGCCTCGGTGCAACAGGAATCTGTCGGCTCCGGCCATGCCGAAGCGTTCGCGGTCGCGGCCGCCGATGCCCTGACCTCTTGGAGAGATGATGCGCAGCTGGTCCAAACGTTCGAGGTTCCTTGGGGCACCCTTCCCGGTGCACCGGTCTTGTTCACTTATATTGGCGAGATGGCGGTTCACGGGTGGGATCTGGCTACGGCAACTGGCCACGAGTTTGCGCCTGACGATGCCGATCTCTTCGGAGGGTGGACGGCACTCCAACAAATCCCGCGGGAGGGCCGCGACGACGGTGGTCCATTCGGCGAGGTTGTGGATGTTGGCGATGATGCCCCCCTGCTACACAGGATGGCCAGCTGGGTTGGTCGATCATCGGCCTAGCTGAATGACACCCCTGTAGTTCTTCCACAGCTGTGCAAAGGCTGTGGAAGAACTACGCTGGAGTTGATTGGTGAGGGTGAAATGGTGAGACCCGCGAGTCAGTGTCAGAACGGCTGGAGGCCTTAGTGCGTACCAAGTTCGTGGTGGTTGGTGTTGTCGCTATGTTGGTGGCGAGCGGCCTGTGGTTCTTTGCTCTGCGGTCCGACAATGCTCAAGCTGGCGACCTCGCCGACTTTCTAGAGTCTCGAACGGTCGACGGCCCGGCGTATCCAGCGTTCCTAACGGGCGAAGGCGCCGATGATGTCGACCCCGCTCACCTGATGTATGGCTATGCCCAGTCGTTGATCGCGGTGGCTGGCCTTCCAGATGACCGGTACGACCAGGTATCAGCAGAGGTCGTCGAGTATCTCGCAGCGCTTGACAAATCTGGCAATCGGATAGATGCACTGACGGCCAGCTTGTTGGTGGGTCTGCCTGAGGCAGGTACGAGTGATGCCGCGCGAGAATACGTCGATCGTTATCTAGTCGGGTTGGATGTAGGCCCAGACGACTACCAGACGTACGCCGAACTCAGCAACGTTGTTCGGGCTCGGTTCTGGGTGAGTCAAGACGTCGCAATCGATCCGACAGCTGTGGGCATCCCGCCGCCAAGTTGTACGGCGGTGAAGGCTGCGCTTGATGAAGGGCAACTGAGCGCCATCGGGTCACTTGTGATTGTTGATTCGACTGTTCGCTCGCGCTGTGATCACGCCGAGTTCAGCCTCGATTCGGTTTTGGTCGATGCGCCTAGCGCCTTGTTGGTCGAAGCGATGGCGCTGCGCGAGTCCGGGTGGGTCACCGAGGGTGCCTTCAACCAGTTTCAATCGGAATTCGAGGCAGACGTGGGGCGGTTCGACCCGATAGGGCCCTTGTTGCTTCCACTTGGCGTCGCCTCAGGCATTAGCGAGCCAGGCAATGGGCGCACCTTCGAGACTTTGTTGGCCATTGGCGAAGCAGGAGCCAATGGACACTCCGTCACTAGCCGAAGCTCTCTTTCTCTGTGGCGGATGCAAGATATCGCGCGGCTGGCAGGCACCGATCTGGCGGCCGAGCCCGAACTTCTTCTTGGCGGCCTCACCGGCGCAGAACGAACCATCTACCAGGTCATGGGCTACGACGTTGAAGGCATCTCGACGCGAGCCGGTGCGGATCCCGAAATCGCACTGCACTACTGGATTGTGGCCATCGACGTTGTCGATGCGACGGGTAGTTGCGATGGCCTTGTACACATCGGTCCCGATCCCTCTACGCCTCTCGTGAAAGAGGCCTACGATTACATCGCGGCGATCTGTGGCCCGAACTTCGCGACGTTCGAAGGACCCGAAGAAAGTGTCGCCGCGATCGCCGAGCCTGCCTCTGATACGAGTCAACAGTTCGAGCGGGCGGTGAGCCGCTCCCTGCGGTGCAGGCTCGGGCTGCCGACCGCAGCGCCGCAGCCTCGAACCGAGCCTTACCCGTCGTTTTTGCTCGCACTGTGGATATCTGCGACGCTTACCGAAGATTGTGCCTGACCGCCCAAACCGAATGGTGGAGCCGCGTGGACCTCGAACAAGAGTCGGCACGATTAGTGCGAGGCAGGGTTCCGATCGCTGGTGCTGTCATAATCGCCGTTGCGATTCTTGGTGGAGTTTGGTTGGTCACTCGGTCTGACGACCCGACGCTGGCGGACCACCTGGAGTCTCGTTTAGTTGATGGTCTGGTCTACCCCGCTTTTCGTGTAGGAGATGGGGGCGGCGAAATAGACGGCCCCAGCCTGATGTATGGCCAAGCCGAGTCGCTGTTAGCGGTCGCCGGTTTGCAGACTGACGAGTACGAGCGGGTGTCTGCCGACGTGGTTGAGAGCCTTGAATCGCTCGGTACCGATCATTTCTTGGGTCCTGCGACTGCGGCTCTGCTGATGGGGCTACCTGGGCCAGCACCTAACGATGCGGCGCGCCGGTACATAGGGCGCTACCTCGCGTCACTCGATGTCGACCCCGACGATTATCAGAACTACGCGCCAGTAAGCGGTGTGGTTCGTTCCCGCTTTTGGACGACTCAGAGTGCAGGCATCGACCCGGGTGCATTCGGAATCCTTCCTCCCAGTTGCACCGCTGTAGCCGATGCCTTGGCTGACGGACAGCTCGGGTCGATCGGGTGGCTGGCGGTCGTCGATCCAACTGTTCGTCAACGGTGTGGACACAAAGAGTTCAGCCTCGATTCCGTGCTGGACGGGTCGCTGCCGGCCCACTTCGACGCGTTCCCCGCTCAGTTTGTTGAAGCCCTTGCTTTGCATGAGGCCGGCTGGATCACCGACGCGGCGCTAAGCCAATTCCAATCCGAACTCGTGAGCGAGATTGCGTTCTACCGTGCGTCCGACCCGTTTTGGCTATCGCTTGGAGTGGGCCTTGGTTTGAGCGAGCCCGGCGACGCTCAAGTGTTCGAAGACTCTCTGACTGCCGCTCGGGCCAAGGCCAGTGGCCAGGGCGCTATCGGTCCTGATGCCTTGTCGCTGTGGTTGATGCAGGACATCGCCAAGTTGGCAGGAACCCAGTTAGCCGTCGAGTCAAGCCGAGCCAGAAACGGCCTTACCGGCGCAGAGCTGGCCGTACTGCAGATCATGGGCGAAGACGTCGAGGGCATCGCAATCCGAACGGCTAGGAACCCTGAGTTCTCGATTCACTACTGGATGATGGCGATCGATCTTGTCGACGCCACCGGCAGCTGCGGCGGGCTTGATGTCGTTGCTCCCGAACCGTCGACACCGCTAATCACCGAGGCTTACGAATACGTCGCTGCCGTGTGCGGTCTGAACTTCGCCGACTTCGATGATCTCGAATTGAGCGTTGCTCAAGTTGCCGAGCCAGTCCTTGGTATGGCGCAGTCGTTTGATAGTCAGAGGGCAACCAGTCGAGCGCTCCGGTGCCGGCTCGGGTTGTCGCCATCGTTGCCTGAGGAGCGAGCCGCGCCTTACCCCACCGACCTCTGGGCCCTCTGGACCGTTGCGGTGCTAACCGAGGACTGCGCTTGACGGTTCGTCATGGCGCGTCCGCGGGTTTGGCGCAACCGCAGACGGACATGCACGGCCACTAGGAGCCAATTGTCTAGACGTCGGCCTTGGCGATGATGTCCATGTCTTCCATGCAGCAGCGGGGCGCTTCTGGGTCGGCAAGGGGTGCCTTGGTCATGCGTACCTCAGTGCCGCACAACGAACACTTGAAAGTGATCTTGACCTTGCGAAGTTCGCCGTCATCTGGGGGCGCTGGTTGAGCTTGTGAAAATGACGCCATCAGCTTTACGCCGAAGACGTAGATAAACAGAAAGATCAACACCGCCACGACAATGCTGAATGCTTGAGCCATTGGCGGTCATTCTACGGGTGGAGTTCCCACAATGACCCGGCGGCGGCTGCTGCTTCGGTTAGGCCGACCGGCGCCGCTTCAGCAAGCGTGGTCAACAGCGTCGCCCTGGTGTGGAAGGCTGCAAAGGTGTTTGACTTGGATCTTCAGATCGTGTGCGGTTCAGATCGCGACGACCTCGAATCGACGCGGCGCGTGTTCCGAGCGAGGCTCGACGAGGCTGGGGTTCACCCTGCGATCTCTCGCGAGATGATGCTGGCCTTCACAGAGATCACCACACCCCGAGCCGACTATCCACCTGAGGCCAAGATCACTGCCGACTTGGAAATAAACAAAGACGAACTCGTACTGCGTCTTCAGTTGTCGGCTGCTCTAGTAGCCGATGCTCGCCAGAGCGGCGAACAAGATCTGATGTTGCACCTGCTCGGCGACAAAGTTTCGAGGGTCGTCGATGCCGATCAAGGGACAGTCGTGACCGTAACGAAACGCAGGCTGGGTCGATAACCAGGCGTGTGGCCAAACAGCGTCATCGCATCAGCGTTGTCGCTACAAGGTGGGCAAAACACCTTGTAGCCCTTGGAGTCACTCGGCCGCTCTGGCCATCTTGTGATTAGCTGGCGCGACTGGCCCTGAATGCCCTGGCCAACAGCGGCGATTCCTCGTCGGTGTCGAGCAACGGGTTGTGGCGCCGCTCTGGTTTACCGATCCATGGTTCAGAAGTTGCGGCCGGTTCTTGTTCGACTGGGATCGGGTCAGCCGGCTCATCGTCGAACAGACGCGGCGAGGTTCTTGGATCGCGTTGAGGTGCTGGCCGCCGGCGCTGAACCCTGTGCTGGTGTCGGTTTGAGCCTGCCCTGGGGCTGGCCAACCCGAACAGCGCAATTTGTGCGCAACGTTCGTCGATGGTGGACCAGCCCACGGGCACAGTCAGAAGGTCGGTATGTGAGTGACACATTCCGATGTAGCGGGGGTCGTCGGCGGGTATGTCGACTATCCACACTCTCTGATGCTCAGGATCTAGTGCGATTCCAGCCACGGCTGCTTCTAGGCAGCCAAGACGCACACACCCTCGCATGCCTGGAGGGTAGCGCATCTGACGAGTGGAAATCACACTGGTGTGATTTCAGCGGTCTAGTCGTCGGCGCTGTCGACGCTGAACTTGTCGTAAACACCCGGCCAGAAACGATCGCGAGCGGCCCAGATACCACCGACACCAAACTTGATGACGATGATCATTCCGAGCGATGCAGTGATGGTGGTGAACAGCGTGTCCACGATGTCTTGGGCGACCTGGACCTGGTCTAGCGCCGCAAATCCACCAATGACCCAGATCGCAACTACGACGCCTTGGGTGACGAGGTTGCCGTATGAAAGGTGCGCGAC
This sequence comes from Actinomycetota bacterium, assembly GCA_013151655.1. GTDB lineage: Bacteria > Actinomycetota > Acidimicrobiia > Acidimicrobiales > Poriferisodalaceae > JAADHX01. Next base: position 8,179 of record JAADHX010000174.1, on the reverse strand, counting down.
CGCTGGCGCAACAAAGCCGCGTACTGCGGTTGCGATGGCTCCGGTTAACACGACAATTATCAACGCAACGAACAGTTTCGGTATGAACGCCAACAGATCGTTGAGCACGTCCTGAACTGCGGTGTCGCCGAACGCACCTATAGCGAGCTGAAGCACGATGATCATGATCGCGAAGTACACGATCTTGGCTAGGAGTAGCCCTGAGTCTGGATAGCCGGCCTTCTCGACGTAACCGCCAAGACCGCTCTTGTCGACGAGGTTGTCGAACCCAGCCTTGGTAAGGATGCGATGAACGACCTTGCGAATGATCTTGGCGATGAACCAGCCGATCAGAAGTATCGCTAGAGCCCCGACGAGTTTGGGTATGAATGTTGCGACATCGGACCATGCGTCCTCGATGCCCTGACTGAAACTAACTGCCAACATGTGTGTCTCCATGACTATGGCTGAATCTCGTTCGATGAGCCAGATCCGACCCATCACGCCTATGACGAAAACATGGTTCACAAAGTCGCGGTCAATTTATGAAAAGATCGAGCGCGACTTTCTGGGCTTAGCCAACGTCTGTACAACATGCAGGCCCTCTTGCTACCCGTTGCTCTTGGGCGACGTGCGCATCAGCTCGTCGGGTCGAACCCCAAGATTGTGACTACATCCGCCCCACCACCGACACCGAGCGCCGACGAACGCGACGAAGCTGCCGACCTTCAGGCGTTGGTGAACGAGCACTCGGCCGCGATCTATCGTGTGGCTCTGTCGATAGTTCGAGATTCGGCCTTGGCCGAAGACGTCACCCAAGACACTCTCATCAAGGCGTGGCAGGCACTGCCGACGTTCAGGGGCGAGTCTTCTGTGAAGAGTTGGGTGTTACGAATAGCGCACAACACGGCCATAAGCACCCTCAGGCGTCGACGCGACATTCTCCATGACCCGGCTGAACTCCCAGAACGGCCGGTTGCAACCACGGTCGAATCGAAAGTGCAGGGTCGGGCCGCGCTACGCGACTTCGAGCGGGCTCTCGACCAACTCGACGAGCTCTCGCGAAGCATCGTTGTAATGCGCGAGCTAGAACATCTCAGCTATGACGAAATCGCGGCGGCCCTCGACGTTGGGCTGCCGACCGTGAAGACCCGTCTCTTGAGGGCGCGGCGCACCCTCGCCAGCGCACTGGGGGAGTGGAAGCCATGAGCTTGCGTCACCCCAGCCATAAGCGCCTCGCCGGCTGGCTCGATACCGGCGATGTTGATGAGGGCCTTGAAACCCATGTGGAGCAGTGCACCCGGTGTGCCGACGAGTTGGAGAGAATCGCCGGTGATGACGCTCCATTCGATTCGGCGCTGTCGATGGTGCTCGAACCAACGCCAGGGTTAGAAGATCGCATGGCGGTGCGTCTGGCTGCGGCGATGCGCAACCGAGAACTGCTGATGTCGATGTTCGGTTCCGCGGCCCAAACTGCGAAGATCCTATTCGACCCACCAGACGCGACTACCTAGCGCCGACTCAAAGCAGAGGACAACATCGATGAACGAATGGATAGGTGCGGCTATCGCCGTCGGCGGCGGCTTCGTTGTCGGAGCGCTGATTGCGGTTCTCGTCCGCAGGTTGCTGTCAGCGGACTATCGACCGGCAATTCTCAAGAAGGTGTCGGAGCCGATTGCGAATCTAGCCTTCTGGATAGGGGTGGTTGTTGGGTTGGTGACAGCCCTCGGAATCGTTAACCCCAGTTCGCTCGATCAGCTACCTCAGGATGCAGTCGACTTCTTACCTCGACTGCTAGCCGGACTGATCGTGTTCATAGTTGGCAACTCGGCGGCGTCTTTGGCTGCGGGGGCGGTTTCGTCTGCCCTTGCTCGAGCCAACGCTGGCGCTCAGAAGTACGTGCCAGTGGTAGTGCGAGGGGTGATTTTGGCGGCCACAGTTATCTTGGCTGCAGGCCAGATCGGCGTCGATACCACCATCATTAACTTGGCTGCCGCGGCAGCTCTGTTCAGTGTTGGCCTGGCTGGAGCGTTGTTGGTGGGGCTCGGCGGTCGCACGATCTCTGGCGAAGTTGCCGCCGCCCGAGCGCTGCGGGGGATTCTCAACGAGAACGATGTTGTTACCATCGGTCCGATTTCTGGTCGCGTTGTCGCCCTGCACAGCACGGCGGTCGAAGTTGAGGCGTCGGGCGGAGTGCACCATCTGGTGCCAAACACTCACCTCATGGCGGAGTCAATACAAATCCAGCGGGCTGCCGACGGCGTCGATTCTGACGGCTGAAAGGCCCGCTAGGTCATTCGCCGGTTGCTACTGGCCGCCTTGGGTCACTGCTCCACTGCGACCACGAGCCTGGGAATAGCTTGGCGACGCCTAACCCGGCTCGTTCGATCGCCAAAATGTTGTGACACGCGGTGACGCCAGACCCGCAATAGGCGATGACTTCGTCGCTGTGTCCGATTCCAAGGGCAACGAATCGAGTTCGCAGCGCTGCGGGCGAGGCGAACAGGCCATCGACAAGATTGCCGGCGAGTGGCGCGTTGACCGCTCCGGGGATGTGTCCGGCTACCGGATCGATGGGTTCGGTTTCGCCGCGGAACCGTTCGGCGGAGCGGGCATCGATAACTACGGACTCGGCATCGAGCGCGGCACTGGCGGTTTGTTCGATATCAGCCAACCGATCCGTCGGCCATGGTCGAGCCGATCGAACTACGACAGAACGAGCAGGAGTTGCCTGCTCCAGAGCACCGGTCCAGGTTTGGATTCCGCCATCGAGCACGACCGCATCGCAGCCGATCGCTCGCAGCATCCAAACTAATCGGCAGGCCTGAAACCCACCGTTGTCGTCATACGCGATGACGAGAGCATCTTCATCAATCCCGAGGTTGCCTAGCGACGTGGCGAACGCCTCTGGCTCCGGCAAGGGATGCCGGCCATGTCGTGGCGATGGAGGTGCGGCAAGATCGGTATCCATATCGACGTACACTGCACCAGGCAGGTGCCCGGCGGCGTAAGCGGCTTTGGCATCGCGACCATCGAGGTACCAACGCACGTCGCACCACACAACGTCGCGGTCCGCGATTGGACCGTCGAGTTCGGCAAGGGTTGCGATCGGCGGCACCGAGTTCATCAATTGGCGCCGAACATCGTCATCCACTGTTGTTCGTTCTTGGGGCGGAACACGAAGTTAGTTGCGCGCGTTGTCTCCATCGAAGCCGAGCTGTCGACCGAGTAGCGGTGCCCAGGGAAAAGAACCGTGTCACCTGGAACCTTCGCCAAACGATCGTGAAGCGAGCGATACATCTCAGCTGCGTCTGAACCGGGAAGATCGGTACGGCCACAACCATCGAGGAACAGGGTGTCGCCGGCGATGAGATTGCCGTTCACGAGGAAACACTGGCTACCTGGAGTGTGTCCGGGGGTGTGGATCAACTCGATTCCGATCTTCCCGACCTGCACAATGTCGCCGCTGTCGTGAAGCGCAAGGTCGGAGTCCGAAACGTGAGTGACTCGTTTGACCCATTCTGCTTCTTCTCGTTGAACATGGACCTTCACACCCTGGAGCTCGAGTAACTCGTTCACTCCTTCGATGTCGTGGCCCATCATTGAGCCTCCGACATGGTCTGGGTGGTAATGCGTCGCCAGCACGCCGGTCAGCTTCATGTCGTCTTCGGCGAGTATGTCGATTAGGTCGCTGACACCGTAGGCAGGGTCGACAACGACTGCTTCTCCGGTTGAGCGATCCCCGATCAGGTACACGAAGTTGACCATCTGTTTGGCTAATTGGTCGCTCACGGCGAAGTCTTGTCCGGCCAGCAGCTGTTTGAAGTAGAAGCGGTCGTTGTCCATGGTCCCCGATCGTACGACGAACCAGCCACACTGTATGGATGCGCCGTCGACGAGTTTGCCCTAATGCGTTTCCGGCGAGCGCCGAGTAGGGCTGGATATGCGCAATCGGATCATTCGTTTCGCCGCGTACGCCGCGGTCGGAGTCGCTACTGGCTTGCTGGTCGCGGTTGTCGAGTTCGTGGCTGTCGACCTGCTGCTTCACGATGTGCTTGAAGCCCCGCTGTGGATCAGGACCCTCACGCCTGGGCTTGGCGTGCTCATCGCCGTCATGTTCCTTCGGTGGGCTGGTAAAGGAATGTCCCCGGCAACGTCTGAGGAGTACATCGCCGGTTATCACGATCGGCGTCCCCGGCTTCGGCTGCGTGATCTCGCCGTTCGACTCCCAGCGGGTGCCGCTACTGTCGGCGGAGGCGGTGCAGTCGGCCTAGAAGGCCCGGCCATCTACGCCGGCGCCACCATCGGTGCTTCGATCCAGCATCGGATGCGTTGGTTGTTTCGTGACAAAGACAACAAGGCCCTGATGGTTGCTGGCGCCGCTGCTGGGGTTGCGGCCATCTTTAAGGCACCGGCAACTGGGGTGCTGTTCGCGCTCGAGTCGCCGTACCAGGGCGATGTAGCTAGGCGGGCACTCTTGCCGGCGCTGATTGCTTCGGCCGCGAGTTACGTAACTTTCGTCAGCTTCTTCGGAACCGGCACGATCTTCTCGGCTTCGGAGATCCTTAGAGGCGCCGGCGGTGAGGAGATCCTTCAGTTCAATCGCACCGAGCTTTGGGGTGCCGCTCTGGTCGGTGTCTTCGCGGGCGCGGGAGCGCTGGTCTTTTCTCGGCTGCTCATGGGAGCCAAGCGGGTATCTGCCGAAGTTGCGTGGTGGCAAAGGGCCATCGGCGGAGCCGTGATTCTTGGCGGTCTCGTTCTGTTGACCGATTGGCTGTACGACGGCCGGCCGCTGTCGATGGGGCCCTCTTCTGGACAGAACATTCTCGAGTGGGTCCTCGAACCCGGCCACGGGATCGGCTTCTTAGCCTTGTTGCTTGGTATTCGTATGGTTGCCACAACCGTGACCATCGGCGCGGGCGGCGTTGGTGGGGTGTTCATACCGTTGGCCATCTTCGGCCTGATCTCTGGCCGCATCGTTGGCGAGCTAGTTGCCGACGAGAGCGCCCTCAGCCTGTTCCCCTTCATTGGTCTGGCCGCTTTCCTAGGCGCTGGCTACCGAACGCCTCTCACCTCGGTCATGTTCGTCGCTGAGTCGACCGGAGCGACCGAGTTCGTGGTTCCTGCCCTAATAGCGGTGGCGGTGTCGCAGGTGGTGGTTGGAGGTGCTTCGGTTTCGGCCTACCAACGAATTACTCGCTCTGGTCACCTTGAGCGACGTTTCCGCCTACCCGTGACGTCGGTGTTGCGCACTGAAGTGAAGACGGTCAGCCCAGACATGTCGTTGAACGACTTCGTCTGGAACCACGCCTTGCGACGTAAGGAACTCATAGGTGTCGTTGTCGACGAGGGTCGTTATCTAGGTGTATGTCAGGTGCACGACGCGTCTGAATACGATCGTGACACTTGGGGCGACGTGCCAGTGTCGCAAGTCATGAAGCCGATCCGGCCGGCGCGTCTTTCGATGACGCTTCGCGAAGCAACTGAGGTGATGGAGAATCAGGACCTCGACCAGATTCCGGTTACCGACGGCAACGGGAACTTCGTAGGGGTTGTTGTCTCGGATGACATCGTCAGGCTCGATGAGATTCTCGAGGAGACGAGCCAGGGTTGATCGATGTGGCCTATCCGTTGGCCTTGCCAACCCCATGATCGACTCTGAGGACACCGCCAAGGCGCACGAGTGGTGTTCGCGGCGTCCAGGGGATCCGACCTAGGTGGCGCAGCGTTGGCGTCGAATCGATCTCGACGTCGCGGCTGGTAACCAGAAGTACTCGCCCCGTTGGCGACGTGATGATCTCGTCGAAGGCGGGTCCAGTAGCGTTGATCACCGCGCCAAGGTCGCTATGGTCGGCTGCGACCCAGACTGAGCGAAGAGTGGGGTCCGAACCGCCGACAAGTTCGCCGAAAGCGCCGGCGCTACCAATGACGAGAAAGCGCGTGAGGGCGCCGGCAATGTCGTCGATTTCGCGCTCGGCGACGCGAAGGTTGGACGGAACGGCCAGCTCGGCTCGGCCAATAGCTACCTTGTCGCCGTCGGCAGCTGCGATACGGACCGCGTCGGCCGTCGATGGGCAACCGATGGGTTCGAGGTTCCACCTTGAGATGAATCGGGTGCACTGTTCGAGGGCTTGGGGGTGGCTGACTACCTGGCGGCCGCGCATGTCGTTGAGGGTCATGCCATCTGGAACGAACGCGTCGAATCGCACCGCTACGTCCACCACTCCGCTAGCTGTGATGTTTGCGGGCGCTTCCAGAAGCGCCACGGCTGTCCGTTCGACCAGACCAGAAGCAGAGCTGGCGACCGGTACTACTCCTAGACCACCAGTGGTTGCGGCCTCGATTACCTCATCGAATGACGCGACTGCCTTTGCATTCGTTCGGTCGAAACCAAGATGTCCGATTGCGTGCAGAGCCGCTGACTCAGAGAACGTTCCAACCGGTCCTAGGTAGCTGATGTGGCGCGGTTCGCCATCGTCGACAGGAAGCGACAATCCTTCTGGCCACGCATAGGCGACGCTGATTCGTTGTCTGAGAGTTTCGACCATTTCGTCGACATCGTTATCGGCGCGCACTTCGAGGCGTATCACGACTGCTCTTTGACCCGTGCGCACTACTTCAGAAACAACCGCGCAGTTGCGAACGAGCGGCTGTTCAGAAACAACGGCCAAGACCCCAGACCCTGCGATCGATTCTGGGACGAGGAATCGCACGTCTCGTCTCACGTATGCGAGCCAATCGTCGAGACGTTCTGAGAGATGGGCTCCCTCGGCGACATCGATTCGTCCAAGCGCGAATGTAGTTTGTCGTGCCTTGCCGCTGACACCGAGGCGGCCCGCGTTGTGGGCCCCCCGGCCGGTGATCATGGCGGCCGAACCAGCTTGGCCAAGCATGGTCTCTTCGAGAACAACCGCGGTCGGGCTGACTTCAACAATGCGACCAACCCGAAGGGTGTCAGGTCGTTCGATCGGAATGACGCCCACCAATTCACCTGTCCGAAGGTGTCTGGCCAGGTCGGCCTTTTTGGCTTGAGCTGCTGCAATAGCGGCGGCAGCGGTCGCCTGGATGGTGTCGAACAACGAGCCAGAGAAGCGGTCGCGGATGGTCTCGACATATTGGTTGATGTCGTCGGTTAGGTCGCTTCCGATCGACGCGACCAGTTCGTCGCGGATACGACTGGCGTCGGCGGCTGATTGTCGTGATGCGACATGGGTCTGCTGTGACTCCGCTAGGACGTTGGTGGCTAGGCCTAAGAGGGTTTCAAACAACGGAGTGCGGCTGGTCCAGAGTTCGGTCTCGAGGTCGAGCCCCGAACCTGTCACTGCATCGGCAAACCCGAGCAACGTTTGCTGGGCCAGGGTCTCGACGTAGGCCATTGCCGCGTCGTGCGATGCAGCGTCACTCAGCTTTACGATTCCGCCGGCGGCCGTCACCCCATCGGCGAACCATTGGTACGTCTCGGCGTTGCCTGGCTGGTGGTCCGTTGCAGGAGTGACCACCACTGTCTGTCCGTCGAGGGTCCTGATCAGTGAGCTGAACAGTGGGTGGGTGCCAAATAATCTGCGGCCGTCGGCCCGATTCGTCATCGCCTGAAGTGACTCGACTTTGGCCGACGACGTGTCGAATGCAATCGCATCTTGGCCAAGTTTGGGGAACACTGCCGCGGCGACAGCATCGACTTCGGAGCGCGGAACTGCGAAACAGACGGCCGTACCGGGGCGACCGAGTTCGGTCGCGACGTGATCAATCGAACCAAGTGTGGGCTCGACATCGAACTCCCACTCTTGGGCTGCCAGGAGGCTGGCGGCACGCTCGGTGTCGACCAGCGTGACCGACTCCCACGGCATCGATGAGAACAGGTGGCGGCACAGCCACCGGCCCATGCCAGCGGCCGCGCCCACAACCACGAGATGGCGGGGACGTGTCATGGCGGTAGAGAGTAGTTGTCGCTCCGACATCGCCTGGCCGAGATTGCGACGAATTGGCTTTCAGAGCGCTCGTGGCGTCGCTACCATCACTGACGGAGAGATGGCAGAGCGGACTATTGCGTCGGTCTTGAAAACCGTTGAGGCCTCACGGTCTCCGGGGGTTCGAATCCCCCTCTCTCCGCCAAATTCCCCCAATTCTCTCAACCAGTGTCGAGGATCGTTGTTATAACGACGTTTCTAGACACTGGTTGGATATCATCGCAAGCGGAGAA
>JAADHX010000179.1 GCA_013151655.1 Actinomycetota bacterium | reverse complement strand
ACGTTGGCGCCGAAGGCCGCCGCGAGGCTTGCCACTTTGAACCCGATGTCTCCAAGCCCAACGACCAGCCAGTCGCTGCGATGAACCTCTGTGAACTCCCCAGGCGTCCAGGTGTGATCGAGCCGAGACTGCGCCCATCCAGCCGATGCCTGGAACCACTGGAGCACCTGACTTAACACGTACTCCGAGATCGGAACACCAGACAGGTGACTAGCAGTGAGGAGCGAACCACGAGACCGGATCGTGTCCCAGTACGGGCTCTCCAAACCGGCGTACGACGTGTGAACCCAGGCCGCGGGCTGTCGGGTGACAGCCAGTTTGAAGTGTCGGCCCTGCACGTCGCTGCGAAACACGTCGAGGTCCATCCACACGACGTCGGCAACGGCATCGTCCCATTCGACGGTCGTCGTTGTCCCGTTAGGCGCAACTAGGTCGAGGTGATCGGTGTGTACGACAAGCCACGAGAACTCGGGGAACTCAGCCTGAAGCGTTGTGCCGTTGCGCTCCCAGCCGGGGCGGCCAAGCTGCACTGTGGTTGCGGCCCGATCGGCCCTGTTCAGATCGGGTCCCGAACGGTCAGCGTCGGTCACGAGAACGCAGCGACAGACTCGACGAAGACCTCAATGGTGGCGTCACGATCGACCTCATATAGCACTTCGACGTTGGCATTAGCGTCGTCGTAGCCCCGTTCGTCGACAACGGTCATCCCGGCGGTGATGTCGCTCACGGAAACGTCGACGTGGCGTTTGACCGACCCAAAGTGTTGAGGGTGAGTAACGGCCAGAACCGCGCAGGGATCATGTAGAGGAGATGTGCTGGCGCCTCGCATACGTTCGCTGAACTCGACGCAGGCTTCGATCACTTCACCTGCGAAGGTGCCAACGGCGGTGCCGATTCCGGCCAATCTAACGGCGAGGTCGCGATCGACCGTGTATTGATGGGTGAGGTTTAGTCCGGCCATGACGATGCGCTCGGCACCAGAGCCAAACACGATCTGCGCCGCGTGTGGGTCCGCCCAAATGTTGAACTCGGCGACAGGTTGCACGTTGCCGCCTCCTGTCGAGCCACCCATGAGCGAGATGCCTGCCACCTTGGCGACGATGTCGGGTGCTTGACGAAAGGCAAGTGCGATGTTGGTAAGCGGGCCGATTGGCACCAACCAAACGTCGTCTGTTGCGCGCACAGTGTCGACTATGAACTGAACTGCGTCGTTGCTGGTAGGGGAGCGGTGCAGGGGCGGAACGGTTGGGCCGTTGAGACCGCCCTCGCCATGGACGTGGGCCGCATGTTTGGGCTCGATGATGAGCGGACGATCGGCCCCAGCGTGGACCTCGACGTCGGTGTCGGCGATTTGGCTTACCAACAAGGCGTTTCGCGTTGTTGCCGATAACGGTGCATTTCCAGATACCGAGGTGATTCCGAGCAGGTCAGTGTGCTGGACAGCCACGAGAATGGCCATGGCATCGTCGAGCCCAGGGTCGCAGTCGAGGATGATCTTGGGGCGGTCGGTGCTCATGTCGTGTCATTGTGCCTAAATCGCGGCGACAAAGTGTGACCGAAGCTATCTTTGGGGCAATGAAGCGAGTCTCATTCGTTGGCTCGAGCGGTGCAGGCAAGACAACTCTGGCTATGGCCGTGGCTGCGCGAATCGGCGTTGAACACATCGAACTGGACGGCATTTTCCATCAGGCTGATTGGACTCAACTGCCTGCCGACGAGTTCGTTGAACAGATCACCGCCAGAACCAACGACGCGGTCAAACGAACGGGCGGATGGACAGCCGACGGCAACTACAACACCCAGACTGCCGGCCTCGTCCAAAGGCTGGCTGACACGATCGTGTGGATCGACACGTCGAAACCACGCGTCATGTACCGGGTGATCAAACGCACTCTTCGGCGTGCCATCCTTCGTGAGGAACTGTGGAACGGCAATAGAGAACCATGGACAAACCTCTATGCGTGGGACCCGGCGAAGAACATCATCAGGTGGGCATGGACAACACACGCGAGCACCAAGGCGAGGTACGAGACGATGTCGTCTGATGGGTCTTGGGACCACGCCGAGGTGGTCAGGCTGACAACACCAACCGAAGTTGCGGCCTGGCTAGCCGCTTTGGGTGGGCCTAACCCACCGTGATGGTGGGCTTTTCGGTCCGAAAGGCTTTGGGTGGGGTTTGTGCACCGTGATGGTGGGTTACCGGCCCCCGAAAGGCTTTGGGTGAGGTTAGAAGTCGACGAGGCCGGGGAGTTGGGTGTTTGGGTAGGCGTCGCGATGGAAACGAGGGTTCTTCGACGACATGTCGATTTGATACAGCTCGTCGGAGTGCGACCTGGGCAATCCGAGTACCTCACACACCGCGTGGGCTAGCCACTGTTCGATCTTGAGCACAACCATCTTCTTGCGCAATCGACCCTGGACGTCGCGGTTTTGGACTGTTGGCATGGTGTTGAGGGTCAGGATCTCGTCGATGGCGGGATTGGCCATCTTCTCGCGGCCTTCATCGCTGGCATAGAAGTGGGTAACCGCGAAGACCAGTTTGTTCGGCTCGACCCGACGCATGAACTCACACGACTTCACGACCGTCGAACCGGTTCTGACCATATCGTCGAACAACACGACGTCGTGGCCGCGAATGTCCTCGAACGTCGACTCGCTCTCGGCGTGCAGCTTGATCTCGACATCGCGTTCGCCGGTGCGTTCCTTGTCGAGAAGAACGAACTTCGCTTTTGGCAAGTCGAGTCTGGCGAACATTTCCTTGACGAAGCCGCGGGCGCCCTTGTCGGGAGCGCACAACGCCAAACCTTCGCCATCTCTGCCGTAACTCACGATGTCGGAGTGCTTGAGGTAGTCGGCGTAGATCTCATAAGGAACGAGGTTCTGGAAACAGCCGTCGAACACCTTGTTGAAGACGTCTTCGACTGCAACCGAATGGTTGTGGACGGTCATTACTCGATCGACCCCGGCCAGCTTGAGCATCTCAGCGTATAAACCAGCCGAAAATGGCTGACCGTCGAACTTCTTCAGGTCGTGTGCGTCTCGCTCGAAAGAGGTGCTGCCGTGTTCGAGCCTTGGCCCGCGGTCTTGGGCGCTGTAGTACAGATCGGGTTCGACCAGCATGACCGTTGCCGCGCCGTTGTCCTTGGCCGCTCTGGCAATGAACATATTGCGCATGGCCAAGTTGTTGCGACTCATAATGCGGCTTGAGGTACTGATGATGACCACGGTTTTGCCATCGAGATGATGGCCAATGGCCGAGAAATCCTGTTCGTCGGAAATGAACCGCGGGCAGAACTCGGTGTTGGCGAACATCTTCATGCTGATGAGATCGGCGATGTCTTCGGCCTGGCCGACGGCGTAAGCAACGTCGATGGCGAAGGGATCGTCGGAGAAGTTACCAACAATAATTACGTCGCTAGACGTCGCTGGACGATTCAAGTTGACCCGCTCATATTGGTCCGGCCATAGTTGCGTTAATCATCGATCTACCTGTCCGATGCCGAATACTCGCCAGCTTGGCGCGTTCTGCGGTGCGGACCCTAGCAACCCTGAGCTCGGTCTGGGGCGATCGGGTCAGACCTCTTCGAACGCACGGGGATCGGGACATGCACAGATGAGGTTGCGGTCGCCATGACCGTTGTCGACCCGACTTACTGGTACCCAGTATTTGTCGGCCCGTAGAGACTCGACCGGATACGCGGCTTCAGCTCTGCTGTATGGGTGATTCCACTCGTCGGTGAGGAGATCCTCGGCTGGATGGGGCGAGTTGACCAGTGGGTTGTCGTCAGCTGGCCAAACGCCGGACTCAACCTTGTCGATCTCGGCCTTGATCGCAATCATGGCGTCGCAGAATCGATCGATCTCGATCAGACTCTCGCTTTCGGTTGGCTCGATCATGAGGGTGCCGGGCACTGGGAACGACATGGTCGGAGCGTGGAAGCCGTAGTCGATAAGTCGTTTGGCGACGTCTTCGTTGCTGACGAGCTCGTGTTGGCGAACATCGACGATGCACTCGTGCGCTACCAGGCCGCCTGGGCCTGAGTACAACACCGGGAACGCTTCGCTTAGTCGGCTCGCTATGTAGTTGGCGCTAAGAATCGCGACCTTGGTGGCGTGAGCGAGCCCTTCGCCACCCATCAAGGTGATGTACATCCACGGAATCGGCAATATGCCGGCCGACCCCCACGGGGCCGCCGAGATGGCACCGGGCCCGGTCTCAGGCCCCGCTTCGGACACCACTGGGTGGTTCGGCAAGAATGGAGCCAGGTGCCGTTTGACTGCCACTGGGCCAACACCAGGCCCGCCACCACCGTGAGGTATGCAGAACGTTTTGTGCAGGTTGAGGTGGCTAACATCGCCGCCCCATTCTCCGGGTGGTGCCACGCCGACTAGCGCATTCATGTTGGCACCGTCGACGTAGACCTGACCGCCGGCATCGTGGGTCATCTGACAGATCTCGCGAACTGCAACCTCGAACACACCGTGCGTTGAGGGGTAGGTGATCATCAGCGCGGCAACGGTGTCGCGATGGTCGTCGAGTTTGGCTTTGAGGTCGTCGACGTCGACGTTGCCGAAATCGTCGCAGTTCACGACGACGACCCGCAGGCCAGCCATGACGGCAGACGCGGCGTTGGTGCCGTGGGCCGACTCGGGGATGAGACAAACGTCGCGTGCGCCGTCGTCGCGGCTCTCGTGGTAACGACGAATGGCCAACAGCCCGGCGTACTCGCCTTGGCTACCAGCGTTTGGTTGCAGGCTCACTTCGTCGTATCCGGTGATGTCGACCAACATCGATTCGAGTTCGCGAATCATGTGCAGATACCCACTGGCCTGGTCCATCGGCACGAATGGGTGCATGCGCCCGAACTCTGGCCACGTGATGGGTTCCATCTCGGTGGTGGCGTTGAGTTTCATGGTGCAGCTGCCGAGCGGAATCATGGCTCGGTCGAGCGCGACATCTTTGTCGGCGAGCCGCCGCAGATAGCGCAACATGTCGGTCTCTGAGCGGTAGCTGTGGAATACGGGGTGGGTCAGGAATTCGCTGTTGCGAGCCGAGTCTGCTGGCAGTCCTGATGACGACTCGTCTGCGATGTCGGCCACTGCGGTGTCGATGTCGAACGCTTGCCAGACTTTGCCAACAATTTCGGCGGTGGTGGTTTCGTCGAGGCTGATGCCGACGGTATCGGCGTCGACTTTGCGAAGATTCAGCCCGAGGTCGTAGGCCGCGTACGTAATGCTCTGGGCCCGGTGCGGCACCCTTACGGTCAGGGTGTCGAACCAGTTGTCGTTGACGACTTCATAACCAGACTCGGTGAGCCCATGAGCCAAAACTGACGTCAGGCGATGGACCCGGCGAGCGATGGCCCTTAGACCGTCGGGACCGTGGTAGATCGCATACATCGCCGAAATTACGGCCAACAACACCTGAGCGGTGCAGATGTTGGATGTTGCCTTCTCGCGGCGGATGTGCTGTTCGCGGGTTTGCAGGGCTAACCGCATGGCTGGGCGGCCAGCGTCGTCGATCGACACTCCCACTAACCGCCCTGGCATGGCCCGTTTGTGGCGATCGCGCACAGCCATGTAGCCAGCGTGTGGGCCGCCGAATCCGAGCGGTACGCCGAACCGTTGGCTGGTACCGACCACAATGTCGGCACCCCATTCGCCTGGGGGAGTGAGCAGTGTTAGTGCCAGCAGGTCGGCTGCAACCGCTACCTGAGCGCCCTCTGCGTGCATTGCTTCGGTGAGCTTTGTAAGCGCCGCCACCGTGGGAACTTCTCCAGACGAGCCTGGGAACTGAATCAGGCATGCGTATACCTCGGCTGGATCGAGGTCGGTGAATGGGTTGCCGGTCATGACCTTGATGCCAAGGGGCTTGGCGCGGGTCTCGATGACGTCGATGGTTTGGGGATGGCAGTCGGAGTCGACGAAAAATGTGTTGCGTTTGGTCTTGTCGACTCTTCTGGCCAGTGTCATGGCTTCGGCGGCGGCGGTTCCCTCATCGAGCAAAGATGCGTTGGCCATGTCCATGGCTGTGAGGTCAGACACCATGGTCTGGAAGTTCAGCAATGCCTCGAGTCGGCCTTGGCTGATCTCGGGTTGGTATGGCGTGTATGCGGTGTACCAGGCCGGGCTTTCGAGCAGACGCCTGACGATGACACTCGGCGTGAACGTGTCGTAGTAGCCCATGCCGATTAGCGAGGTGGCCACAACATTTCGATCGGCCCGAGCTCGAAGTCGTTCGAGGGCCCCAAGTTCGGTTGTTGGTTCCGGGAGCTTCCTGACAGCATCGGAGCGAATGCCGCCAGGAACAGCTGCGTCGATGAGGTCGTCGAGTGAGCTGTATCCGACCTCGGCAAGCATGTGCTCGATCTCGGATTCCGACGGCCCCACATGACGGATTACGAAGCTCTCGTGTGGTTCCAGTTTGTGATTTCGGTGCGAGTTCATCGATGTCATCTCTTGTAGTTGTGCGGGGCGAACGGAAGGGCAGTAACGGCGACTGATTCGAACTTCCCTCGGACGTCGGCGTCGAGCAGCGTGCCGACAGCCGTGAGGTCTTGGCCAGACTCTGAAGTTGTCGACACCAGCCCCATAGCCACGGGTGCGTTGACGGTTGGGCCAAAGCCGCCGGAGGTAACAACACCAATAGGGGCGCCCGAATTCGGATCGGTAAGCACTGATCCGTCGCGTACTGGTCTCCGGCCGACCGTTGCCAGGCCAACTCGTTTACGCGGAGGACCTTCGGCGATCTGTTTCTGAATGACCGCGGCACC
>JAADHX010000176.1 GCA_013151655.1 Actinomycetota bacterium | reverse complement strand
CCCAGGCGGCGCTGGCCGATATCCAAGCCGCCGTGAGGGCTATCCCCAACGTGTTGGGCACTAGCGACCCGGCCGGCGCGCTGGCGGCTGGCCCCGAGGCGGCCGCGATGAGCGGATCGGTGTCAAGCGATGGCCGCGTTGCGCTCATCCGCGTTCAATACCCGGTAGTCGACAACTTGAGCCTCGCCGATCTCGACAACCTCAAGGAGTTCGGAGAAGCTTCAGCCGACAATTCAATACTTCAGGTCGAGCTTGGCGGAGATATTTTCTCCTCTTTCGAGGAGCCAGAAACTGGCTTCGGTGAAATGGTCGGCTTGATCGTTGCCGTGATAATTCTGATGATCGCATTCGGTTCGCTCATCGCAATGGGTCTACCGATCGGGATTGCCTTGTTCGGCCTGGCTCTTGGTATTAGCTCGATGTCGCTCATCACCTATCTCGTCGATATTCCCAGTTGGGCCCCTCAGGCCGCCAGCATGATCGGCCTAGGTGTGGGCATCGACTACGCGCTGTTCCTAGTGACCCGATACCGCGAGTTCCTGGCTCGTGGAATGACCGTCGAAGAAGCCGCCGGTCGAGCGGTTGCCACCGCTGGTCAGGCCATCGTATTCGCAGGTGGCACTGTGGTCATCGCCATCCTCGGTTTGTTCGTATCGGGCGTACCGTTCATGACCGCGTTCGGCATCGCGGCTTCGGTGGTGGTGTTGATCATGGTTGCGGCATCGATCACACTTCTCCCGGCGTTCCTCGGGGTGGCCGGGCACTGGATCAACCGTCTCGGAATCCACCGCAAGAAGCCCAACGACACCGGAACCCGTAAGGCGGTCGGAGCGCGTTGGGTGCGCTGGGGCGAACACGTCTCGCAGAACGCGTGGGCGTACGCCATAGGTGTCACGGCCCTGTTACTCCTCATGACCGCGCCAGTCCTCGACTTGCGTCTTGGGTTCCCCGATTCGGGCTCACTGCCAGAATCTCGAACCGAACGAAGAGCTTACGACCTGGTCGCTGACGGGTTCGGCCCCGGAATCAATGGGCCGCTCGTCGTCGCAATCGACATCTCCCAGGACCAGAGCGTCGTCGAACCCCTGGCGGCCGCTATTTCCTCCGATGCGGGCGTGGCGTCGGTCGCACCGGCCGACGTCAATGTTGGCGCGGGCGTAGCGACTCTCATCGTCTTCCCCACGACCTCACCCCAAGACACAACCACTCTCGAGACCATCAAACGATTACGAGCCGATGTGTTTCCCGCCGTCGTCGCCAGCAGTCCAGCCACCGTTCACATCGGTGGTGCAACCGCCAGCTTCGCCGACATCGGCGAACGCGTCAATAGTCGGCTGCTGGCGTTCATCGCCGCGGTAATAGTCCTTTCATTCCTGCTGTTGATGTTGGTCTTTCGCTCGATACTCGTACCGCTCAAGGCGGCGTTGCTCAACCTGCTAAGCATCGGCGCGGCCTACGGGGTGCTGGTCATGGTGTTCCAGTGGGGTTGGGGTAAGGGTCTAATCGGCCTCGAATCGACCGTACCGATCGTGGCATTCATACCGATGTTCATGTTCGCGATCCTGTTCGGGCTCTCGATGGACTACGAGGTATTCCTGCTCTCGCGCGTGCGCGAGGAATACCTGATCACCGGCGACAACGACAGCTCAGTCATCCACGGAATCGCCAGCACCGCCAGGGTCATCACCTCCGCCGCGCTGATCATGATCTCAGTGTTTCTCGGTTTCGTGGCCGGCGACGACCCGGTCATCAAGATGATGGGTCTCGGTCTGGCAACCGCCATCTTCGTCGACGCCAGCATTGTTCGCATGGTGCTCGTACCGGCGACAATGAAGCTGATGGGAGACGCCAACTGGTGGCTCCCCGACTGGCTCGACCGTCTACTGCCGACCATCGACATCGAGGGCGAGTCAGGCTTACCCGAACCCGAACTCGAAGCCGACTTTCTGGCCGACGATGACACGCCTGGTCTCGGCAAAGGGGCGTTGGTATGAGCGGCCCGCCAAGCAGTCGGCGCTGCGTCAGCGAATGTCGATAGTCAGCTTGCTGTGAGCTTGGCGCAGAGACGCCTCTACCGCCTGAGGTGTCTCGCCGGCTGCGAACATGAACCCCAAGTAGCGGTCCGCATCGGGCGGCGGTTTTACCCGGCTGCCAATTGGGATCGTCAACTCCAAATCGACAATGCCAGGCACAGCCAACGCGTCGTCCTGGCCACCAACCGCGGTCAACGTACCTGCGGCCGAAATGGGAAGCATCATTACCCCAGACGACTGCGACTGGCGTTTGGCCGGCTCGCCCCGATAGCCAAGGGCACTACGCAGCAACGTTGTCTCCAACGTTGCGCCAAGCAACCCGAAACGTAACGAGCGTCCACACAGACCACCAATCGAACGGGCCGCAACCTCGAGCAGACGCACCTGTCCGCCACCGACCCGAGCTTCAGCGTGAACGGGTCCGTGCACGAGCCCGAGACCCTCAACCGCTTCGCCGACGAGCGCTTCAACACGACGACGCACACCAGCGTCGAGCCGGGAAGGAGTGACGAGGAGGGTTTCCTCAAAGTACGGACCGTTCATCGCATCGGGCTTGTCGAACAGGGCCAACACCTCGAGTTGGCCGTCGACCAGCAGTCCTTCCAGGGCCACCTCAGGGCCTGGCACAAATGCCTCCACCAGGAGGGGATCTCCGGGGCCGGCCCCTGCTTCGTCAGCGATGGTTCGGACCCTGGCCGCTATTTCGTCGACGTGAGCAAGCTCGTCCACTCTGATGACACCTCGGCTGGCGCTGAGCGATACCGGTTTGATCACACAAGGAAAACCCACTTCAGCGCAGACCACGCCAGGATCGTCACCCGCGCCGATAATGCGGAAGTCAGGCTGTGCCACACCGGCTTCAGCCAGGAGCCGCCGCATAACACCCTTGTCGCGTGTCGCTCGCACCGACTCTGGTGGGTTGTGGGCCAAACCCAACTCGCGAGCGGCCAACGCCGCCATCACCACGCCCTGATCATCAGCGGCAACAACAGCGTCGAGGGGGCGCCGCCTGGCGTAGTCGACAATACGTTCCGCCGACCACTCAGGTCGGCTGCTATCGACCCGAACCGTCTGCTCGCCAATCCTGCCCACATCCACGTGGACAGCATCTGTGGCAATTACCGCCTCGGCTCGCAACGTCTTCGCGGCTGCCAAGAAGCTGGCAGTTCGGTACGAGGCGCTTGGTAGAACAATCATCACTCTGGCCACCCGACAATGTTACTCAGCGTCGCAACGCTACTTAGTCCTGGCGCCAGTGTTGGGCACCGGTAGAGTGCAACAACGCATCGCCAGGGAGGCATCGTTATGGCCGGACCAGTGCTTACGATTACCGACAAGGCTCTCAAGAAGATCCTCGGGATTCGCTCTCAAGAACCTGACGGCGATGATCTCGCTCTCGAGGTTCGGATCGCCGGGGTCAGCGGCGCCAAGTTCACCTACGAAATGGCCATGATCGGGCTCAAAGACCTCGACCCGACGGATCGACGCGAACTTCATGGCGAGCTGACCGTAACCATCCCTCAAGACTCGACTGAGAATCTCCAAGGTTCTGTTCTCGACGTGAGCCGCGATCTTCTAAACCCCGGCCTCATGTTGGACAACCCAAACTCGCCTAGTCCCTCCATCGCCCGAAGCGGCCCACCCCCAGATCTCACTGGTCCGGTTGAACAACGGGTGATTCAGGTACTCGATCAACAGATCAACCCATCGATCGCGGCACATGGCGGGGTGGCCGAACTTGTCGCAATCGAGGGAACGACGGTATATCTGCGACTGGGCGGCGGCTGCCAGGGTTGCGGTATGGCCTCGGTGACGTTGTCCCAAGGCATCGAAACCGCCATCAGAGATGCGATACCCGAGATTACGGGCGTCATCGATGTCACCGACCACGCGTCGGGGGAGAACCCCTTCTACGAATCTGCGAAGAAGTAGCGCTAGCCATAGCCTCGGCACACACCGAACAGACGGACTAGCCGCAGCCGTCAGGGCTCAATGAAGATGCATTCTCCGGGACATTCCTCGGCGGCTTCGATTACCGCTTCGAGCTGATCGTCGAGAATGCGAGCCGTTCCGTCGGCACCTGCGGGGTTAGCCTCGCCGTCGAACAACTTTTCCTCGCCGAATTTCTCTGCCGATTCCTTCACGTAGAAGAGACCATCGTCAAGGCCGAAAAACACGTCTGCAACAATCTCTTCGCACAATCCGTCGCCGGTGCACAAGTCTTGGTCGATCCACACCTTCAAGTCGAATCTACTTCCTAACAGAGTCTGATCGGTACTGGCTAAGCATACCGAACTCAGCTGGATGTAGACACCCTCGGGTTGCAACTTGTCGCGACGCTGACCGTGTGGGCTCGGTTGATCGTGACCGTCTACTGACTACTCGCCACTGACGAATAGGCAGAACGGATGCCCGGCTGGATCAAGCAGCACACGAATTCTCGATTGATCGCGATCGACGGGTTGATGGGGCGCAGGAATTCCGCCGGCCGCGATTGCGAGAGCGACGGCTGCCCCTAGGTCGTCAACCTCAATCTCGAGGTGAAGCATCTTGTGCTGGCTGTCCGGTCCCTCGGGCCACGTCGGAGGTTGGTACCACGCCTCGGCTTGGAAGTTGAGGCCCACGCCCCCAGCCGGATCGCGAACCTGAACCCACTGCTCACCGTCGCGTGCGGAGACCTTCCACCCCAGCAGACGGCAGTAGAAGGCCGCCAACTGCTCGGCGTCGCCAACATCTTCTTGGAGACATACCGAGGCATCCACCCCATGACACGATGGACCTTGGGCCGACCCGCTGTCGTTCGTGATTCTGAGTTTTCTTGGACCTCCTCTTTGGTTTGGAGGTTCACCGAGACGGTCACCGGCGGTCGGCAACCAAAACCGCTACTTGGAGGGTGGTATCGAGCCTTGACACCATGCTGCTCGGCTACATCTTCACGGGCAACCTCGCCACCGCCATCTCGATCGGCAGATTTGAGGTCATCACCAACCTGGTGCTGTACTTTCTCCACGAGCGTTACTGGGCCCGCGTTCGTTGGGGGATCGTTCCAGCAAGCGGATAGGCGGCTCGGGCCAAGCTCGCGACGACGTTCCACATGGGAGATGTTTCTCCTTCCACTTTCTGGTACCTCGAGCTGTTGCCACTCAGCGCATCCTCAGCGGCGCACGCCAGACGCACGCTGACCGATCGCGGCCAAATCGAAAAGGCCGGACGCACCGCAGTCCAGGTTATTGACGCCCTCTTCGCCGACTGGGTATGTCGACGTTTCCCTATCTGATACTCACGGTGCCGACACGTCGATCGCGCGAATCGGGCGTGGCACAACGCCAAGCGATGTACGCACGTACAGACAGTGAACGGCCGTTAGGTACCGCGTGATCAAACGCACCAAACTGCTATCGCCAACGCACAGGGCCCGATGGGGCAACACGGTCCACGCCTGTCGATTGGTCACCGCGGTGAGCAGGCCCGATTTCGTGTAAATGACCTGGTCCCAGCCAGCCTGGGTGGCAATTCCACATCGCCGGCGGGGTGGGTCACCGAATAGCTCCTGACCACAGGATCCCGGTGTGGCACACGCGACATTCTCGGTCGAAACAGCGAATGTAAGCCAATGCCCGACGTGCCAGGATGGAAACCATGCCCGCAAACCTGAGCCATTTCGCCATCAACGCCGACGACATCGAGACGAGTCGCAGCTTTTATGAAGCCGTGTTCGGGTGGACATTCACGGCCTATGGCCCGCCCGGCTTCTTCCAGATCCAAACTGGTACCGACGACGACCCTGGACCCCGCGGCGCACTGCAAGACAGGCGGCAACTTCTTGAGGGAATCCCTACTCGGGGCCTTGAGTGCACCTTCTCAGTCGATGACGTCGACGAGATACGCAAGTTGGTCGTCGATGCCGGCGCGAAGATCCTGATGGAGCGATTCACGATATCGGGTGTCGGTCACCTCATCGCGTTCGAAGACCCGGGAGGTAATCCGATTCTCGCTATGCAATATGACTTCGAGGCCCAGTAGGACCGACGGCCGGTTCCCTTACTGTCTTATTGCGCCTGTCGCCACCGCTGCACCCCACCGGCCCCGTAGGCGAGTGCGTGGACTGCTCGCGTCGGTTCGACGGCGAGGAAAACCACGTCTGGGTCGTCTACTCCACCCGGTGCAAATTGATTGAGGTCGTAGTCGAACACCCCCGTCCAAAGCCGCTTCTTCGTTGATAGGTCGTCGTGAATCACGGCGTTGCCCCAAACGAGGAGTCCGTGCCCGGCTTCATTGGTTTCCCAGTGCATCGCAACAGTCGGATTCTGTTTCACATTGCGAGCCTTGACCGACGAACCTGAGGTCATGATCCACATTGTGGACCCCTCCCAAGCCGGGTGCACCGGCACAACGTGCGGCTCAAGGTCCGCGCTCGTGGTCGCGAGGTAGGTCCGGGCTGAAAGTCCCCGGCCGATTGTTTCTATGTCGTTGACGTTCATCATGATCCTTCTGTGTCTACTGATTCATCGACGGGTTTCAAGCCGAGACCGACAGCGTCAAGTCCGACGCCGAGTTCATCGAAACACTTCGAACTCTGACTGAGCGCGACGCCAGAGAGACCCTAGACCGCCTCGGCAAGTGAGATACCCCAGTTGGCTGAAGCACTGACGATCGCTTGGTCGGTGTGAAGTCTCTGCTAGGTCAGGAGCCAGGCTCCAGCCGCGTGCCACAGAACAACAGCAGCGTAGGCTTGTGCAGC
>JAADHX010000253.1 GCA_013151655.1 Actinomycetota bacterium | reverse complement strand
CTTGCACCGGTGCCGTGGCCCGTATACGGACAGGCGTCGGTGTCGCCGGTGATGACCTGGATCTGATCAGGGTGAACACCCACTGCGTCGGCACATAACTGGGCTAGGCCGTTGGTGAAGCCTTGGCCCATTTCGCACAGACCCGTGAAGATCGTGACCTCTCCGCCTGGTTCGAGGCGAATATTGGAGATGTCGTAGCCGCCTTGTTCGAGTCCGCCCTGGTTCATCTTGGACGAAGGGCCAAGCGCAGTGTTCTCAACATAGAACGCTAGGCCGATGCCGATGCGACGGCCAGCCAGCTTGGCATTGGCCTGGTAGGCCAACCAGTCGTCGTGGTTGGCTAGTTCCAGACCACGGTCTAGGCACTCGGCGTATCGACCGCTGTCGAAGGTATGAAACAGGCTGGTGTATGGGAACTGGTCGGGTGCGACGAAGTTCTTGCGCCTGATGTCGGCCCTGTCCATCTTGAGTTCGGCTGCGAGGATATCGACCATCCGTTCAACCGCGAAGTTAGCTTGAGGCTGGCCCCATCCTCGGTACGAACCCGACGGTACCTTGTTTGTAACGACGGCTTTCAGGCGGGCCCGAGCGTTCGGGATGGCATAGGCGTTGGTCATCATCACCGAAGTGAGCCACGCCGGTCCGTAGCTCACCATGTGCAAATAGGCACCCATGTCGGCGTAGAGGTCAGCCGATATTGCGGTGATGGTGCCGTCGTGTTTGGCGGCGATCGTTACGTCGATGGTCTGCTCGCGAGCGTGGATCGAGGCCACAAACGATTCTGAACGGCCTTCGAGCCATAGAAGGGGTTGGTCGAACATCGGCGCCAGCAACGCCAGCATTGATTCTTCGCTGTAGTAGTGGAATTTGGTTCCAAAACCGCCACCTACGGTCGGGACTCGGATCTTGACCTTGTGCTGAGGGATGCCGGTCATGTCGGAAACGAAGTCGCGCACAATGTTCGGGCTCTGGGTCGAAGTCCACAGCACGAGACGTTCGTCGTTACGGTTCCACTCGACAAACACGCCTCTTGGTTCTATTGATGCGCCGGTCTGGCGA
The DNA here is from genome assembly GCA_013151655.1 of Actinomycetota bacterium. Lineage (GTDB taxonomy): Bacteria > Actinomycetota > Acidimicrobiia > Acidimicrobiales > Poriferisodalaceae > JAADHX01. Next base: position 5,751 of record JAADHX010000253.1, on the reverse strand, counting down.
CCTATTGAGATCCGTTCGGTTAGAACCACGTCGGCTGATGCAAGAGCTGCATCGGTGTCGCCCATCTCGACATCGAACGTGCCGGCGATGTTGTCTGGCCACTCGTCATATACGTGTGTCGCATCGGGTGCTGTTGCAGAGACAACATCGGTGACCACGTCGAGGTCTCGGTACTCGATGGCGACAGACTCGGCCGCATCAACTATCGCGGTTTCGCTGGTGCCGATGATTACGGCAACGGGTTCGCCGACGTGGCGAACTCGATCTTTGGCCAGAGCAAAGTAGGGCGTTGGTCTGGTGCCGAGGCGATGTGTGCTTGGTTGGGGAAGTAGGTCGGGGAAATCGGCCGCAGTCAGAACCGCCTTGATCCCCGGCATCGACGCCGCGGCTGCGGTGTCAATCGAAACGAGGTCGGCGTGCGCCGAAGTGCAGCGGACAAACGCTACGCGCAGCGTCCTCGGGGTGACGAGATCGGCCATGAATTGGGCCGATCCAACTAACAACGATGGGTCTTCTCGCCGCGGTAGCGATTGCCCGACCCATCGCGACGGTCTGGCGGTGACTAGGTCAGACACGTTCCAGTACCTCGGCAACTTCGGCCATGACCGTTGAGGCGTCTTCCATGTCGGCGACTACAAGCATGAACTCATCGAACTGATGGTCTTGGTGGAGTGACCGTATCTCGCTGGCACATTCGTCGATTGAGCCCATGATGACGAAGGGCTCTACCCATTCGTCGGGGATGAGTCTGGCGGCTACGTCGAGCCCATGGGTCATCGCCTCACGGATATCGGCGGTGTGTTGTGCGGTGATGCCGAGGGAATCCTTCACCTGTTGGGGCGAATCGACCAACCGGTAGGTCATGTGTGGCCTGACCTCCTCAATGCGGTCGGGATTGGTGATGACCATGGTCGAGTAACAGATACTTGGCTTGTTGCCTGTGGTACCGGCACCGGCACGCACAGTCTCGATGTAGTCGCCAAGCGAAGGTTTGTGCAGAAACTCAAGCAGTACCCCATCCATGATCTCGCCAGCCTGGCGCAACATCTTCGGACCACGGCCGGCGAACCAGATCTCGATGTCGGGCCGGCCATAGTCGATGGAGGCTCTGCTCAGGGTGAGCGTCTGGCCGTCGTAGTCGATGCTCTCACCTGAGAACAATGCTCTGGCCACCTCCGCGGCCTCACGGACATGTCTCAACGGTCGAGGTCGTTCGATGCCCAGTGGACCGAGCGTCAGGCTTCCTCCCGCGCCAAGGCCGAGGAAGGCCCGTCCACCAGACAGTTCGTCAATGCTAGCTATGGCGGCGGCCGTCAGAGCCGGGTGTCGGCTGTAAGGATTGACGATGCCAGTTCCTATTTGGATTGTTTCAGTCGCGGCCGCGATCGCAGCCAGCGTGACTATCACGTCGCGGGTAGCCAACCCCTCGTCGGGCACCCACACTCGTCGGTACCCAAGAGCCTCGGCTGTTTGCGCGAGCTCAGTCACCATCGGAAGCGGCACCTCAGGTACCAACATGACCGAGCCTGGAACGAGGTTTGCCATGGGGCGATAGTAGTCACCCGGCACCTATGCGAGGTAGGTTCACTCCATGCGCTCAGCCGTGCTCCAATGCCATCCGCTCCGCGAGAGTTACAACGAAGCTCTGCTCGATCACACGCTCGCCGGCTTGCGGGCCGGTGGCTCTGACCCCGACTTGTTCCGGTTGGCCGAGGCGCCCGGTCCGACAGGGTCCGACCTGGATGGCGTCGAACTTGTGGCCTTTGTGCACCCGATCTGGTGGGGCGGTCACCCCGCGCCGTTGCTTGGCTGGGTGCAAACTCAGCTCGGACCATGGATCGATGGCGATGCAGCGATGGCTTCATCGCCGCTTCACACGGTCCGGCAACTCTTGTCGGTGTGCAGCCACGGGTCTTCGCGCCTGATCAATCGGTTACAAGGTGCGCCTGCCCGCAAGCTCATGGACCGAACCGTTGTCGATCTTTGTACTCCTAATGCCGGCCATCAGTGGACGGCGCTCTACAAACTCGACCGGCTAGAACCGTCGGATCTGGACGAGTTTCTGGAAATAGTCGAGGCTGACGCGCGGCGCCTGGCCGAGGGTCTTACCAGCGCTGTAGGCGCTTCCTGATCTGGGCTCGGTCGACGTCGCCAGACGGCATGCCAACGTAGGTGCGGCGACAGAACTTGTTGCAGCTGAGCCGCATTGCTCGCAAGATTGTGGCCCGCCCACCGTCGCCGGCGCGCCGTAGCTTGCGCGAATCGTGAGCGCAGGTAGTGACGATGCCGATACGTCTAATGTTCGTCATCCCTGGCCGAACACGACCTGCCGAATCGAAAACGAAGGCAACGCCGGGCAAAAGCACCCGCTCAAGCCAGGCCTTGAGGATCTGGGGTGTCGTGAACGTGACCGTCGGATAACAAAACAGCACGGCGTCGACCTGCCCGATCAGCTCCGCTGACTTACGCACTTCGGTGGTGACCAAGTTGTCGTCCTCGTGGTAAGCGGTTCGCTCGGCCACACTCATCGAGGTTGCGAAGTTCTCAGCGACCAGTTCGATCCTGGTTACGTCGTGCCCGCTGTCGATGAGCGTCGCGACCGCCTCGTCGGCTGCCACGCAGTCGGGGTCGTCGGGGTCGTAGGCATCGATCACTAAAACTCGCATCATGACGAGACGTTACGGGGCGGATCGACCAATGAGAACCCCGACACTTCTTGTGGTCGCCACGGGTGCTCTATGGTGAGCGCTATGCGAGCTGGAATCTTCCTATTTGGCGGCGTCGAGATGGACGACGCCGGCCCCGGACTACCCGACCCACCTACCCGGCGTTACGACAACGCGACCATTTGGGCCGCCACCGAACGCATCATCGACATGGGCGTGCTGTCCGATCAGCTTGGTTATGACTCGTTCTGGTTGACCGAACACCACTTCCAGCACGAGGGCTACGAGGTGATTCCCAACGGGATCCTCATCGGTGCGATTCTGGCCGAGCGCACCAAGAACGTACGCATTGGAATGGCCTTCAACATCGTGCCGCAGTGGCATCCGCTCAAGTTGGCCGAGGATTTTGCGACGCTGCACAACATCTCCGGTGGACGAGCCATCCTCGGAGTCGGTCGAGGAACCGTTCCGCGTGAGTCCGAAGTGCTTGGGGCCAAAGTCGGAAGCTACGACAACCCCGACCAGGCCGCAGCCGACGCCTCGAACCGCAAACAGTTCGACGAGGCGATGGCGGTTATCCAAATGGCGCTCGGACAAGAGAGGTTCTCATTTCACGGCGAAATTTACGACTTCCCACCTGCTGGTATCCCCGATCGTGGCGGTTTTGTGGAGGAGCTAACGCTGGTTCCTCGACCCCTGTATCCCTACGAAACGTGGCAAGCCATAACCTCGCCGCCCTCACTCGAGTCGGTGCCTAAGGCGGGCTGGGGTGGCGTATTTTGGAACAGTCACTACTCGTTCGCGATTTCGCGCTGGAAGCGGTTCGCCGAGATCTACGAGGAAACCCACGGTGTTGCGTTGGGTCGAGGCGAAAAGCGGGCGTTGGCGATGTGTGTGCGAGTCGAGGACACCCACGAAGCCGCGATCGAGTCGGTGAGGCCAGGCCACGATGAGTTCTGGAAGTTCCTTGGCCCATACGGGTGGAGCAAGGGCTACATGGGTGCCGACGGTAAACCCGCCCCTCCCGGCTTGGTCCCCACGCTCGAGGAGTCAATCGAGCAGCGCACCTGGATAGTCGGATCTGCTGATGAGGTTGCCGAACAGATCAACTGGTTTGATGAACAGATGGGCCTCGAAAATCTGATGTTGTTCCCTGGCATGCCTGGCGACTCGTACGACACGGTCGCCGAACAGATGCATCGACTCGCGACCGACGTTCTACCTCAGCTCGGCTAGAGGAGCGTGGACGTAGCTGTCGCTCTGGCGCTCATCGCCGGAGTGGCATGGGCGACCAACATCATCATTGTCAGGTGGGCGCTTGATCGAACCGCCGGCCCTTCGTTAGGTGGCGCGTTCGTTGGTGTTGCGGTCGCTGCTGTGGTCGCGACCGCTGTTGCCCTGGCGATCGGCGCGGCCGCGCCAACCGGCCAGACAATTTGGCAGTTTGCCCTTACCGGCGCCATTGCGCCGGGGGCATCCCAGGGTTTGTTTGTTTCATCAATCGAGTCCATTGGCCCGGCTCGGAGTTCGGTCCTTGTCAGCACCAATCCAGTCTGGTCGGTGGCTTTGGCCATTTTCTTTCTCGACGAAGGGTGGCGGGTTCCGGTGTTGGTTGGTACGGCGCTCGTGGTGGTCGGGGGCATCTTGATCAGCTGGGAACCAGGGCTCGGGTTTCGCCATATCGGTGTGATCTTGGCTCTCATCGTGGCTGTCACGTTCGGAGTGCGCGATGTTGTCGCCAGCCAATTCGCCAACAACACCGATCTGTCAGTTTGGTGGGCGGCTTCGATAGTGCTGACGAGCGCATCGCTGGTGGTGGCGGCCATTGGGCTAGTCCGACATCGGCGGGCGTTCGGCGCCGCCATCATCAGTTCGGCGCCTTCGTTCGTGTGGTCTGGGTTTGCCATCGCCATCGCACTGAGTTCGCTGTTTGGCGCCTTCGATCGAACCCGTGTTGGGGTAGTCGCACCGCTGTCCAATGCAGCTCAGAGCGTGGCGGTGGTTGCCATTGGCGCCGCGGTGTTCGGAGCACGAGAGCGAACACCAAGAATTCTCGCGGCGTTGATTCTTGTAGTCGCTGGCGGAGCCTTGATTACCGCGACCTAGTCCGAGAAGTCGTCAGCGTGGTCTGACAGCACGAATGTTGATATCCGGGCGGGCATATAGGGCGGACATCATCTGGGCGTGACTAGAGCGAATGCCTCTAGTTTCACGAGGCAGGGCCCGCCGTAGCTCGATTTCGGCGTGGATGTTCCGATAACGGGTGCGCAGCGACCTGAGTGTCCGACGAATGCCACCTGATTTGAGCCACTCGCTGCGGGGAGGCAACAACGCGTCCTGCGTCATGGAAGCCCAGATGTTCTCCGGGCGGGCTGCGCTTACGCCAAGAAAGAGATCCGTTATCTCCAGGCCGGAAGCCTTGAGGGCTCGCAGGTACTCGACCGTAGTGGGCCGCCGCTCGGTAATGCCGTGGCGTAGTTCGAGTTGGGCCACGGCCTCGAGTAGTTCGCCTTCGTCTTCGACAGCGCTGCGGGTGGGCTCGTTGGCAATGAGAACCATGCCACCCGGCGCTACAAGCCTGGCCATCTCACGTGCCAACTGTCTCAGGTAGTGCGTGTGGTGCATTGCCGCTGAGATGAACACGTAGTCGAACTGGTTCCCGGCGAGGGGCATGTTCTCGCAATCGCCAACGAACATATCGAACTGAACGCCAGCGTGTTCCATCATGGCCCAGCCCCGGCCGATGCTGATTATGGGATGTGAGTTGACGTCCATCGCGACGGCCTTGGCCCCGCGCATGGCGAAATGTTTCGCGGCCCATGGCCGACCGGCTCCCACGTCGAGAACAAGCTTGTCCGTGAAGTCGAGACCTTCGGTGATCAGGTCGAAGTTGTTACCTATCGATGCCCAATGTGCATCCTCAATATAGGGAATCTCGAACTCTACAGGCGTAGCGCCGGTGGGTATGAAGTGAAGCTGGCCGAGCTCGGCGGCGTATGACTCCCAACCATCGGACTCTCGCTGCTTGCTGCGCCAGCGGTGGTCGTTTACAAACAGCTGCGGAATCCCGTCGAGAATTTCGTAG
>JAADHX010000255.1:6895-8177 GCA_013151655.1 Actinomycetota bacterium | reverse complement strand
GGCACCGGTCGGTACCTGCACCCCGATTAGTCCTCTGGCCACAGCCTCGGAGCCGAGGCCGACTTCAAAGACTCATCACAAGACAGGCTGGAGGTGCACTGGTTCGCCTAATGGATGCCCGCCAGTACACCCGACACGCATAAGGTTCTCCCGCCGGCGCGGTCGTTGAGTCAGGAATTGCTGCAAGGGTCCTGCCTGCCGCGAGCCCTGCTCTTGAGTACTGAACTCGCTCGAAGGGCACGACATGACCGTTGTTGAAGGAACCGAGCCAACGCAGCGCACGATCTCGGTAACCAGAACCGCCGGGGTTCTCGGCATCTCGCGCACGACTGCGGGCGACGTGCCGGCGCCGCGACTCGGCGGATCATCGTGCCGGCCTGCGCCACCGATTATCTCGGATCCAGCCAGCAACGAACCTAGCGCTTCACCCCTCGCCATAGCTTCGGGAGTTCCGAGTTGTGGCGGCGGCGCCCTCTGGAGAAATTCTTGAGACTGTTCCTGAATCTAAGTAACCAGGAGAGGGCTTATGGACACTTCTATGGTGAGAGGCCTGGCTACGGGTCTCATCCACAGGCCCAGGAGAAAGACATGACGCGGACGGTCAAACGGTACGCAGCAGCTATGCGTTGACCACGTTTGGAAGAACGCGAAGGTCAGGTTCGGGGCCATCATTGAAAGAGATTGAGATGAAGCAGAGACCAAAGATGACCGAAGGAGCCCGAAGTACAAAACGGATACTGGGAGTACCAATCGCCGCAGTAGTAGCGATTGTTGCATTTGCTGGAGGTGGGGCGTTCGTCGGTGCTGACGATCCGCCATCACGGGAGGCTTCCGATCAGCGCGAGCCGGTCGATACCCAACCTGTGCCAGCAGCCATATCGGCGGAGCCGATACAGGGTGGCACAGACGTGATGGATGCCAGCGGCCGGATTGTTTTTGCCGATGCCACCGTGAACCTCGAAACCGGTGAGGTGATAGATGCCAATGGCACGACGTTGTCCGCTGGGAAGGGCGTCGCGGTTCAGACAGCAGCGCCCGAGCACGATCTGCAGCGCTTCTCCGTTGCCCCGAAATTTGCGCCGCCGCCGGCGAATAGCCGATCAATCTGTGCGTTCGATACGCAGGGTGACAACGTGCACAAGTCGTCCAACCAAGCATCGGGTCATGGTTGGTGGATCAGGTATGTCGGGTGCTCAAATATGGCTCGCGTGCGCACACAGCTCCAATCGCTCTGGACGAACGGGCAGTACTATTGGTGAAGCAACCGCGGAACGCTGGGCGA
>JAADHX010000255.1:0-6811 GCA_013151655.1 Actinomycetota bacterium | reverse complement strand
GACGTCGATGTCCTCTTTGTGAACGATCCGTTCGACGTCGTTGTCACGCCGACGGTGAACCTCTACTGCCGAGACAGCGAGCTCATTGCTCGTCGAAGTCGAATAACGAGCGAAGCTCGTTGGACAGCTCTACGTCATACGGCAACTGGCGTATGACGTGGGCTGTTGACTGCACGTTGTGAGTGGCAAGAGCGTCGACAAGGGTCTGCCACGGATGAGCGTCGCCGCAGTCGTCTGAGTCGGGCAGGACAGTGTTTAGGGTGCTTTGAACGAGCGATTCTGCTGTAGGCCGTCGGTCGGGGTCGGAAGACCACGATGAGAAACCCAGAGTTCTCAATGTGATGCGTCGGCCAGCCGTAAGCTCCGCGAACTCGTGGACCGTGAAGTGGTAGCTCGGCCGATCGCCCGAGCTGATTGACTGCAGTGAGCATTCGGCACCGAGACGTCGGATCGACATGGAATAGTTCCCTTCAGACATCGTCATGCTAGCTCGGCTGGATATTTTTCGTACCCGAAACTGTTCTTCCATCTCGACTTCGAGAACCTGTCTCGCCAGCACGGGCATGCTCAATATGCGGTTCAGCGATCGACCTTTCGTTCAACCAGCGTTGGCTAATGTCCAGCGGCGTCGAGAACACACCTGCCCCCAGGCGACCTATCCTGTTCAGATGAGCAACGCGGCCAACCACGACGAGCCGCTGCCCTATGGGACCACCTTGCTCGCTCGCGACCTCACGCCTGACGAACTCCTCTCGGCACCCAGCCTCGCGTCGATCGAGACGCTGGTCATCGAAGACCTCCCAGCCGACGAAGACGACGCATTCGCAGCTGCACTCGATTCGTGAGACTCGTCGTCGACACCGGCGTGTTCAGCGCCGCGCTCAGCCGTCGTCGTCGACCCGAGTTCGAGGCCATGGTCTCCCGACTGGCAGGCAATCAACTCCTTCTTGTGGCCTCGACCGTTGCAGAGCTTCGTCACGGCGCGCTCGTAGCAAGATGGGGAACAGCGCGTCGCGATCGACTGGAAGAAGCAATCGCCACAACCACCGTGGTTCCAGTGAGTGACGCTCTACTGACGCGTTTAGCGGGGCTTCGCGCGCACTGATCTACAAAGACCAGCGTATGGTGCCCGGGACGGGATTTGAACCCGTACTCCACTTCAAGTGGAAGGGGGGTTAAGTCTGAGATTGGGGGTCCAGGCAGTCTCGCCCAGTCCGCCTAGAACGCTGTGACCTGGGATTTCGTTCCAGCACGTCCGTCCAGTGTGCTCTGATATCGCTCCCGTCCGACGAGTTCTGTGCACCTTTTGTGCACCCCGGCGGCCTCAGATCGCCCCCGTCTGCAATTCCCGTCTCGGCCTCCTCTTACCAGTACGCCTCCTGACTTGAGATTGGTGGATGAACCAATCTGATGGAGGTGTACTTGACGTAGAAGTCGGCGACACGTCACGCCTCCGGTGTGCGGCGCTCTATGAACTTGGACATTCCTGGGACTGTGAAGGCGATCTGTCCATGTTCGGGGGCGTAGACGATCCCTTTGTTGATGAGGTTCGCTCGGGTTGGGCCTAGCGAAGTCGGCTTCTTGCCGATTCGACGAGCAACTTCGCCGCTGGCGCTCGGACCATCGCCGTCGACAGCCATCGCTCCGAGGTACTCGCGCTCACTCGGTGTGGCTCGATCCCACCGGGCTCGGAAGAACCCTGTGTCGAGCTGAGCGAACCCAACCTGGACGCCCCGCTCCGCGTCACCCCGGCTGATCGGTGAAGCTGCCGCATCGTTCCAGGTCGACTGACCAAACTGTTGGATGAAGTACGGGTAGCCAGCCGACTGAGCAACGACGTAAGCAGCTGCGTCGGGTTCCCAGTCGACACCTTCGAACTTGGCCGGATTGGTCAACGCAGCGTGAGCCGCAGGCTTCGCGAGCCGGTCAATCACCCGGTATTCGAAGAGTCGCTCGGCGTACGACTCCGCAGCTGCAAGTGCACCCGGCAAATTGGGAAGGCCGCAGCCGATCACGAACCACGGCACCGATCGCTGCCCCGTCTCATGGCACGCTCGACACACTGCCGAGAGTTCTTCGGCCGTGAGGTCCTGCATCTCGTCGATGAACACCGCGACGCCAACATCGAGTTCCACAGCAGCGTCGCCGAGATCGAGTGCGAGATCGGTGAGATCGGCGTAGAGCGATCCGCTGTCGGCCCGGCCCTTGGCGGCATCGACATCGAAGCCCAGCGAGACCGCCCCGTCCGGATTGAACGACATGGAGAAAGAGGTGACGGTCCGAAGTGCTGAGCGAAGACGACCCTTCGTCGCTCCACGACCCTGTTCGCGCCGGAGCGACGTAGCGAGCGATCGCGACAGGCCATCAGTGAACGACGTCGGCCCGCTCCCCCGGTCAGCCTCGACACGAGCTGTGATCCAGCCTCGCTGCTCGGCGCGGCCTGCGAGATCTTGCAGAAGGACCGTCTTGCCGACACCGCGCAGACCCGTGAAGATCATGCTGCGTGTCGGCCGCCCAGCCTCTGCGCGATCGATCAGGATCTCGAAGGACTCGATGTCGTCGTCGCGGCCTGCAAGCTCCGTGGGACGGAGTCCCGCCCCCGGCGAATACGGGTTACTGCGTGGATCCATATTCGCGACTCTACGGTTTTCTACCGTTATATTGCGTTTCTCTCATACTCTGCTAGATTCTCCTAGAGGTCGATACTGAGGTCCACAGCGACGACATCGGAGCTGGGTGGCTGGCTCTGGTTGCCTCAACGAAAGACACCTTGAAGTCGTAGTAGTCGTTCTTTGCCCGGATCAAGATGTTCGTGTCAAGCAAGTACATGTTCAGCCGACACCCAACTGGGTACCCAGACCGTGGAACGTCTCCGACTTCGAGACGTCGAGCAACCTGAACGCCTCGGTGTAAGCCGTCCGACTCTCGATCGTGCTCGCAATCAACTCGCGAGCGGACCGCTTGCTGACTTGGACCGGCTTCGAGTTGTAGAAGTTGCCACCCGTGCCGGGCTTCGTGCTCCCCAGCCCAAGATGAGCTGGTTGTTCCGGTACCAGTCCTGGCGCCTCTGACACTGATAGATCACGTCGAGCAAGTCCGCGCTCGGCTGCGTGATCGCCCGATTTTCGACGGTGCGGAAATCAGGGACCGGAACCTGTTCCTCAGGTGGCTCGTCAAGCAGTAGTTGCCCGAACGGTACGTGCGCCTTGGTGGCGAAGCTCTGCAACTGTTTGACGGTCGGCGTCTTGTCGCCGCTCAACCAAGCGTCGTAGTCCTTGAAGCGGGAGGTCCACGTTTCGTCATCGATACCGGAGCGCGTGCGAGCCCAGCGCAGCACCTCCGGAGATATCTCGACGCGGACACTCATGCGTCCAGCATGGCCTTCAGATCGACGAGTCCTGCAGTGATTTCAGCCTCCAGCACTTCGAGTTCGGCAATGTTCTCACTCGGTGCTGCGTACTCGATCTCGTCATAGACGATCTCCTTGTACCGATTGATGCTGAGGTCAGAGTCGTTGTCGGCGATCTCGGCCTTCGGTACACAGAAGGACTGCGTCGTTCGGCCTCGGACCCGTTTCGTTCAGCCCATCTCCCCCCGGCTCCTGGTTCTTGAAGTTCTTCCACCGGAGGTCGGCGTACGGGCGGGCCGGAACACCCTCGCTCGGCGTGAAGTCGCCGTCGGGAAAGACCACGTCATTGATCGGGTTGCCGGTGCGATTGGCCTTCGCCTCACCAGCCGGCCAAACTCGGACTCCGGAAACATTCTCGCTCACCGTTGCTGAGGAGTTCAACTCTGGCATCCATCGCAGTTCGCTGTGGTGTGATGCCTCGGCCGGGATCGCGCTGCGAGGGAGCGGCGAGGCGCCGAGCCAAGGAATCCAGTCAGAGCGGCCGGGCAACAGCGCGAGCAAGGCCTCTGATTCGCGTGCGGCGGTGCGCCGCTTCTGTTTCGTTCACGCCGTCGGCTGCGGCTCGAATCACGGGCCCATCGTCGGCGAAGTCGATCGCCAGCTGACTCCGAATCGGATCAAACTCAGCGTCACCGAACGAGGTTGCCTCGCCAGCCGCCGCCATCAGCTCAAGACAGGTCCACAGATCGACGGCATCCCTGTCGACGTCGCGAACACGTCGCGCGTGCAGCTTCAACCCGAGCAGACTCGCCAGGTCGGGCAGCAACACATCGAGCTGAACGACATCGCCATCGGTCAACGTCACCTCGCCGACGACGCGAACAGGTGGACGGCGAAGCGCCTCGGCTAGTCCGCCAACTTCGACGGTGTTCGTCGAGCCGTGCCGAACGGCCTGACGGAGACGGGTCCGGTAACTCGGCACCAGCAAGTCGACGGTCGCTGTCCGCTCTCCCGGCAGTGCCCGCTCCCACCGGTTTCCGCTCGCCTTGGTGTAGCCGATGGATGCAACCGACTCGACGAGCGAATCGTCCTTCAGCGCGTATGGAGAAACTCCGAAGTCGGCGTCGGCCGTTGCGCGAATCGGATGATCGATGCGCAGACGATGCTGATGCAGCACGACCGCCGCGCCCCCGATCAAGCGATGGGTCTCACCAGCCAGCAACGCACCGATCTCCGAGATCGCGATGAAGCTGCCATCAGACGCCCTCGACGTCGAGACCAGTCTCAACGAGTCACTCTCGTGAGCTTCACTCATCTGCCAAGCTCCTCGAACCGCTGCGCGGCCTCAAGGCGATCATCCCCACCGAGACCGATCAGATCAGCAACGAGATGCAGATGCGGCGCGATGTTCATCTCGCGGGCAACGACTGCGTCCCGCCGAAAGCTGTCATCAGGTACCGGGCGCACAAGAACCGTCGCCGCCGCAGCGCTGTCGGAGCGGACGAACCCGAGGTCGTCCATCGACTCATCGCCGACAGCCCCGTACACGATCGCCACGGCCGGCATCTTCCACGGCAGTACTGCATCGGCCGCAACATCGCCCGACACGATCATCTCGGGTTCGGACTCGACCAGGTCGATGACCTGGTCGGCGAGGGAGTCGACTCGATACCAGCAGGTCTGCGTCGCGAAACGCGACGCATATCCCTGCCAGTACGAATCAGGCAACTGAGCACGAGTAGCGAGCCACCCCGGATCCTCGAACGACACGTCACCATGTGCCCGAAGACTCGACAGGTACTGCGATACGGCCGGCTGCGAGACACCCGCGTGCGCCGCCAGCTCGACTTGGGTCACCGGCTCCACCGCCGCGTACAGATGCCGGACCGCGGTTGCTTTACCCGCTCCCCATCTCCGCGTGCGCCGTGCCAACATGACATCAATATAAGTGTTCTGGGCTGGAATCGCAAGAACACTTATATCCGTGGCCATCGGAGTTCGCTAGGTGTGGGTGAACGAGCGACGGAGCGACAACTCGACCGATTCAATTCGCTTGTTCAAAGATTCGTAGGCTCGTATCGATGGTGGTACGAGCGTCGCTGGGCTCTCGGGCCAACGTTGTGCTTCGTAGGACTGAACCCGTCGACGGGCGACACCGATGGCAAGTCGAGACCCACGCTCGCCAAAGTCGTCGGATGGGCGAAGCGAGAGGGTTGCGGCGCCGTGGTTGTAGTCAATCTCTTCGCTTTCCGGGCTACGAAACCCGACACACTTTTTGCCTCCGAGATCGACATCGTCGGGGACCGCAACGACGCCTCCCTCCGCGAACAATCACAGCGAGCCGAGATGACACTTGCGGCATGGGGCGCCGACCGCCGCGCTACCACCCGTGCCGCCAAGGTGCTCCCGATGCTCAACGATCCCAAATGCGTCGGCAAGACGAAGTCAAGCGCGCCTAAACACCCGCTGTACATTCGCAGCTCCCAGCCGTTCGAGGACTACTCGTAGCCCAACCCTTGAAGGGGCTTGTCGCTCAACGTTGCCGAGTAGCCCGACGGTTAGCGTTCATCGTGAGCGCCCCCGATGGAGGGGTACTACGAGTGTGTGAGGTTGATGAGGCCGCTGGGTTGGAGCGATTGGTTGTGCCGCCGAGCTCGGCTGAGACACAATGGATCCCGTGACAAGCACTTCGTCCCCGCAAGCAACCTCTTCCACTGTGACCGTCCGCGGCTTGCTGGAGTCGCTCCAGGCGGGGGACCTCGATCAGGCGCTGTCGCTGCTTGACGAGCAGGTCGTGTACAGCAATGTCTCGCTGCCGACCGTGCATGGTCGCAACGGGGTTGAGCGGTTGTTTCGTCCAACGCTGGGCCGGATGGGCTTTCGTGTGTTCTTCCACGCCATCGGGACCGACGAGGCCGATTCGGGTGTTGTGCTCACTGAGCGGACCGACGCGCTTGTCTTCGGTCCGGTCAGCATTCAATTCTGGGTGTACGGGCGTTTCGAGATTCGCGACGGCTTCATCACGTTGTGGCGCGACAGCTTCGACTGGAGCGACATGCTGATGGGCTTGTTCCGTGGCGTTGCAGGCGTTGCGCTGCCGTTTGTCCGTCGAAGCTGGCCGACAAGCAACGGAGAGTGAATTTGCAGACCGACGTCCCCGGCTCGCATTTGGAACGTGTGGTTTAGCGTAGTTCGCACTCTGCGCTCGACCCGGCGAGGGGCCAAGCAAGGGTTGTATTGAGAATGTGTGAGATTGGCGAGGCCGTTGGGTTGGAGTAGTTCTTTGGCGATTATCGGGCGCTGCACTTGGGGCGATACCGGGCGGTGCTCGTCGTTGGGTGTTGGTGATTCTGCTCGTCGTTATCGAGCGGCGCGGCTCGATGGGTTCGCCACCTCACTGTAAGGACCACGGTTGACCCGACGGACCTCACCCAGCACGATGAGTTTCGTGGACCATGTCGA
>JAADHX010000073.1 GCA_013151655.1 Actinomycetota bacterium | reverse complement strand
GGTCGCTACACCTCGTTAGACATCTCTGCCCAGCCGCGATTCACGGCACTAATAAGCGCCTTCATCGACGCGGTGACGATGTTGGGATCGACTCCGACGCCCCAAACAACCTCGCCGAGGGCATTCTCGATCTCGACGAATGCCGCTGCTGATGCGTCGACGGACGTTCCGATGGCATGTTCGCTGTAGTCGACAAGGGTGCATCGGACTCCGCACTCTTTCTCCAGCGCATACTTGAACGCCGATAGCGGCCCGTTGCCGGTGGCCTTGACGACCCGGCGGACGCCGTCGAGCAGCACCGTAGCTTCAACTTCGCATTCTTCTGACACGTTCGAGTCGTAGTTCGACTTGTGGGCCACGTAAGTAAGAGGTCGAGTCGTGTTGATGTATGTCTCTTCGAACGTCTTGTAGATTGCCTCTGGCAAGATCTCGCCACCATCGTCGGTGATGTCCTGGATCACCCTCGAGAACTCGACCTGTAGCCGTCGGGGAAGATCGATGCCGTAGTCGTTCTTCAGAACGTACGCCACACCACCCTTGCCGCTCTGTGAGTTGACGCGAATGACATCTTGGTAGGTGCGGCCAACATGGGCCGGGTCGATTGGCAGATACGGAACGGCCCACTCGCCATAGTTGTCGTCGAGAGCCTCGAACCCCTTCTTGATCGCATCCTGATGGCTACCGCTAAACGCGGTGTACACAAGGTCGCCGGCGTACGGGTGGCGGGGGTGCACCGGCAGTTGGTTGCAATGTTCGGCGATACGGCGGGCATGATCGATCTGCCCAAAATCGATCATCGGGTCGACGCCCTGGCTGAAAAGGTTGAGACCCAACGTGACCAGATCGACATTGCCCGTTCGTTCACCGTTGCCGAACAAGGTGCCCTCGATGCGGTCGGCGCCAGCCATCACGCCAAGTTCGGCCGCAGCCACAGCAGTGCCACGGTCGTTGTGAGGATGCAATGACAAGATCACCGAGTCTCGACCGGCGATGTTTCGGTGGAAGTACTCGATCATGTCGGCGTACAGATTTGGCGTCGACATCTCGACCGTCGCTGGCAGGTTCAAGATGCACGGGTCATCTGGCGTGTTGGCAAACACCGTCATGACCTTCTGGCAGATTTCTATGGCGAAGTCGATCTCGGTACCCGTGAAACTCTCTGGCGAATACTCAAAGCGAATGTTGCTGCCGCTGGCTGCCTCACGTTCACGCTGACATACCTCGGCGCCCTTCACTGCGATATCGGTAATGCCTGCCATGTCTTGTCTGAACACAACCTTGCGCTGAAGCGTCGACGTGGAGTTGTACAGGTGCATGATGGCGTTGTCGGCGCCAACAATGCTCTCGAAGCTTCGCTCGATGAGTTCGTCACGAGCCTGAGTGAGCACCTGGATGGTGACGTCGTCGGGAATCAGGTCTTGTTCGATGAGCTGGCGAATGAAGTCGAAGTCTGGTTGTGACGCGGCAGGGAAGCCGACTTCGATCTCCTTGAATCCCATCTGCACCAACAGCTCGAACATTTGACGTTTGCGAGGCACGTCCATTGGGTCGATCAGAGCCTGATTGCCGTCACGGAGATCGACCGAACACCAAAGGGGCGCCTTTGTGACGCGAGTATCTGGCCATGTGCGGTCGGCGAGATCTGGCGCATAGGAGTACGGCCGATATTTGTCGAACGGCATTGTGCTGGAACGCTGTGGGTTCTGCATGACGATTCTCTTTGGTGTTGTTGGGTGATTGGCAAGTTGATTTTGGGTCGGAAAACTAAAAGAACCCCCCGGCCCGAGGGCACAGGAGGTTCGGCAGCTACCGCTATGTGGGCAGCTGCCTACATGAGAAGAAGGAGTCCGGTACAGCTCGCCATGTCGTGAACGTTACGGGATGTTGTCCATGGAAGCAACCGAACTAGTACAGTCATACTTCAGCTTTCTCTGCTCACGACGCGCGTGCTGATTGGAATTTGGTGGCCGTAGACCATTTCATGAATGAAGATGAACTGATCACCCGGCGGGCCGTCCGCGCCCTGAAACGGGCAGCTCCGTTCGCTTTCGTAGCTGCCAGCCTTGCGTTCGCTGCCGCGTTCCTGGTGGCTGGGGAGAGCGACCCCGAATTCAAGAGTGAAGGCGCCATTGAGCTGACCGATGATAGAGCAGCAGGCATCAGCTCATCGCGGTCGCGAACCGACGCTCTTCAAGAGATCGATGGTCGGGTACAACGCATCGAAGGAGCGGCATTCTTCGCAGAAGTACTAGCGGTGCTAGAAGCGGACCAAGCCACGCAGATGCTCGACATCAGTGCAACGGCAAATGAGTCCACGCCTGTGATCAAGGTTTCGGCCACCGCTTCTACGCCTTCGGCTGCCGTAGCAGGGGTAAACGCCGCTATCAGCGTTTTCATAGCGGACCGCGATGATGAGTTAACTGACAGGCTTGAAGCCGAACTCGCATCGCTTCGAGGTCAGCGTGAAAATCAGCTCTTAGATATCGATGCGTTGAGCGTCGAAATCGAGTCGATCCGAGACACTGGCACTCAATCGGAGATATCCATTCTCGAGAATCGCACGGCGTCCTCGCTCGCTCGCCTCGCCGACTACGACACCGCCATACAAGAACGCGAGTTCCTGGCCGACAGCGCTAACGGCCAAGTGCGAGTCATAAACCAGGCCGGCGATCCATCCGACGTGGCCACCAATCCGATCGCTCGGCCGCTGCAGTTGGCCGTTTTGGTACTAGTTCTTGCCCTGATTGGTGCGGTGCTGTTCAACAGGCTCAGGGGCCGCTTGCATCTGCTTGATGAAGTACGTGCCGTTGCCGGGCCCGATATTCCAATTCTGGCCACCGTGCCCAAGTTCCGTAAGAAGTTCCGAAAAGGCGGCGCCGCCGTGGTTGTCGGTCGACGTAACGCCAGGCGAGAGGCCGAAGCCTTCCGTTATCTGCGTACCTCGATCGAGGTTGCCACCGATAACGAGATTCCGCTAGTGGTGGCCTTCACTAGTTCTGGCGCCAACGAAGGCAAGTCGGTCACTGCTGCCAACTATGCGCTGGCAACGGCTAGAGCCGACCGCACCGTTTCCATCTTGGACGGCGACCTACTCAACTCGTCGGTCGCCGACCTGTTCGAAGCCGAAGGCGAGAACGCGTTTCTGGCTCTGATGAACGGCGAGGTCGACGCATCAACTGAGAACTGGCACCGCGTATCAACCAGTGGTGCGCCGGTCGACCTGATGGTAAGTCGAAAGATGGCGCTATCGGGTGGCCGTCAGGAACTGCCAACTATCGCTGTCGAACGTAGCCTCGAGAAGCTTGTCCAGGTCTACGACACTGTTGTGCTGGATTGCCCACCAGTACTGGCAATAAGTGATGCCATGGTTCTAACCCGATCCGCCGACGTCGCGGTGATGGTGGTCCGAATGGGCAAGACAACACGACGCGATCTAGACAAAGCACTCATCCAGTTGGCACAGAACAAAATTGAGATCGCAGGCATCGTCATCACCCACTCGGTCGACGACAGCGAGTCTTACTACGGGTATGGCTACGCATACGGCGGTCGCGACGACTAACCGCTTGCGTTCAGCTAGACCCTTGTTGTCACTGAAGTATCAGGCTCCGTCAGATCCTCGGCGCCGGGCCGGCCTCTAGCGACCACAGCGAACCACGCAACCGTTACAAGACCAGCGAACCCAGACATGGGCATCGTTAGAGCCGTCACGATCAGATACGCGACAAGCGGCACCATTAGAAGGTTTCGCGTTCGGAGAGCGGCACCAAGGAGAATTGTGGCAACAACTAGCCCGAACAGGCCGGTCTCGCGTGCAACGTCCACTGGCAGTGAGTGAGAGCTGGCCGACGCAAGACTTAGCCCGGCATCGAACCCGGTGGTGGTCAGCTGCGTCGGCCCCGACGCCAGGCCTGCTCCGAATACTGGACGATCCAGGATGTTCGCGAGGCTCCAACGCCAGATATCAACTCGTCCTGAGAGTTCGGTAAGGCTTTCTGACTCTGAACGCCTGGCCACGTCGGCGATGCTGGTGTCGAGGCCGCCAATCACAATGAGCAGCCCGACCAACACTCCGAGTGCTACCAGCCGTAGCCGCGACTGCGTCCAGGCGAGCGCCGAGATCGCCACAATGAGCGCTAACCAAACGGTGCGGGTCTCCGATTCAAGAATCGCGTACAAGAACAGCGGAAGCGAGGCGAGTACTCGGTAGTTGTTGTCGCGGGCGATCAACATCGCGGCCACAACACCAAGGCCAGCGAGATGGCCGAGCATATTCGGCTCCAAAGTCAACCCCTGAAGGCGTCCGTTGGAACGACCCAGAACGTTAAACACCTCCGCAACAATGGACGCCGCCGTGATTAGAAACGAGCCTAGCCAAATACCCCAGACTGTGGCAGGAGCGGAGGCCGCATGCTCCCGGTTAGATCCCGTCATGGCGGCTGCTACTAGTAACAGCCAAGCCACGAGCGACCGGCCCGGATGCACCCCAAACGGCGTGGCCACAAGGACCCACAGCAACAGAACCACGACCTGTCTTGGTAGCAGCACGACCGGGCGAGAGGTGCTGTGAATCGCGACTGAAGCTGCCGCGAGCGTGACGAACATCGCCACGCTCGCTGGGTTGAGACCGCGCCCGCCTGCAAGAAACTCAAGATCAAGGTCTACAAGCACAAACGATGCCGTGACGATGATCACAAGCAATCTGCGTTTTGCCACGCTGCTCCTATCGACGTCGCGCCGTATCGGGTATGAACGACACCAATAGGAACGCCGCCAGCGCTGCAACGATGCCAGCCAAGGCCGCATCTCGAAGTGCGTTAGGCGCAGTTCGACCATCGGGTGTACTTGATGCTGTAACCAGAGCGGGCAGAACCGCCGATAGATCGGTTCGAGCTACCGAAATCTGCCGTCGAAACCCGCTGGCGGTGTCGATCAAAACGTTGAGTTCGCGTTGTAGCGCCTGGGCGACGACCATGTCCGGTTCGTCGGCGATGGTGAAGGTTGCATCTGCGATTTCGCGCTCTAGGTCGACAAGTGAAGCCGTGGCTGCGTCGATCACGACCACGAAACGAGCCTCGGTGTTGGCCCGACGTTCATCGACCATCTGGGTCGCTGTTTGTTCGGCCAGAACTGTTGCCTGAGCTTGGGAACTAGCGGTAGCGACGACATCAATGAGGCTACTGAACCGGGGGTCGACGCGAACGCCCTCATGGTCGCCACCGAGAGCTTCGATGGCCTGATTGCGTTGAACGAACACACCAAGACGGCCATCGTGCTGAGCCATCAGAGTTACCGTGTGGCCGAACTCCTCTGGTGCTGAGGACCTGATCCCGAACGTAGCCCCGAACGCAACCAAGGCGCCGAGCACCGGTAAACCAAAGGCAATGGTTTTGAGGCTCCTCGGCCACCCTCGCTGAATCCGAGATGTCATCGGGCGCAGCGTACTAGAGCACCGCGCTGGCGCCGTGACCGCCGAGACTGGCTTAGTCGAATCGCGTCCCTAGTCGTTCCACTCAGGATCGAACGGTGCCTCGCCGGTGTCGATGTAGCGGGTGTGTGTCAACACGTTTGCGTCGCTAATGAGGTGGAGCTGGTAACCGCGCGGGTCGCGGACAACCCGTGGTTTGGCGGCAGGCTCAAGATCCAGAGCAACGTGATAGGTAGTCGCAGGGCACACAGAAGCCGTAACACCGGCGAACGTCGTGACAATCGGACGATGCAGATGCCCTGACAGAATCCGCAGAACGATCGCTGGCGACCCGCTTATGGTCTGACGAAGCTCGTTTCGGCCCAGCGCTCCGTCGGCATCCATCCAATCGATACCCGACTCGAACGGGGGATGGTGCATGGCCAGAATCACCGGGCTGCTCGCAGTCGCTAGCGCGTTCTCTAGCCAAGCTTGGCGATCAGCGTCGAAAGTCGGGCCGTGGCGCCCAGGGCTTGTTGAGTCGAGGCCTATCAAGGTGATGCCATCGAACTCGTGTACCCAGCTGGCGTGTTCGGCGTCGGCCCACGGTGTATCTGGGAAGGTCTCGCGCATGAAGCTGCGATCATCGTGGTTGCCCACCATCGCCAAAAACGGGGCGTTGAGCGGCGCCAGGATGTCGGCTAGTTCTTGGTACTGGCGTTCGCGGCCCCAGCAGGTGAGGTCGCCCGTACCAAGCACGACCGTGGGCTGGACGGCTTCGGCGTTCAGAGACTCGACCACCAGCCGCAACATGGCGTTGTTGTCGACAAACTCGACCGCGCCAGGTTCCAGAACGTGAGGATCAGATAGCTGAGCGATGATGAGGTCAGATGACATCGACGACGGGCTTTGTTTCGCGTCGAGAACTTGAGTCTGTGCCGAGTCCGACTTGCAGCGCTTCATGAACGTCGATCGATTCGGGGCTGGTCATGTTGTGCCAGGTGCCGTTGCGATCGAGCTCCCAGCGTTTGATGTCGTTACGGAGGTATAGCTCGAAGATCCGGTCGAGCCTAGCGATGTCATAAGCCGCGGTAATCGGCACGAGGGCTTCGACTCGTCCATCGAGGTTGCGTTGCATCATGTCGGCCGAACCTATCAAGTACCGCATACCCCTGTTGCTGGAGCCGAAGCGAAACACTCGGCTGTGTTCAAGATATCGACCGACCACGCTGATGACGGTGATGTTGTCCGATACCCCGGGTACACCGGGCAAAAGGCAGCAGATTCCGCGAATAATCAGTACGACCTTCGTGCCTCGCTGGCTGGCCGAACATAGAGCGGCGATGATCTCAGGGTCGACGAGGCTGTTCATTTTGAGAACGATGTGGCCATCGTCGAAGTACGACTCGATGTCGATCAACTCGAG
>JAADHX010000291.1 GCA_013151655.1 Actinomycetota bacterium | reverse complement strand
GTTCGCGGTTGTCCAGGGCGTCCGGGCCGAAGAAGCGTCGGCACTCTTGAGCGGTTTCTTCGACGACGCACGAAACGGCGATGCTCCCGAGCGAGGCGTTCATACCGCAGAATAGGTTCTGGTCCCAAACTCTCGGCGCTGATCGCACACCGCTGGAGTGCGCGATTCGGTCCCAAAGCCTTTCGGGGGCGATTACGCACCGCCGACGTGCACAACCGGCACCCAAAAACTGGCGCCGTGTCGGGATCAGCCCTTGTAGAATCGTTGACGGAAGGTTGCCAGAGCGGACGAATGGGGCGGCCTCGAAAGCCGTTGTGGCCTCCGGGTCACCATGGGTTCGAATCCCATACCTTCCGCCATTACTGACCAGGGGCCCTTGACCCCTGGTCAGTTGCTGTTTCTGGCGGCGGTTGGTTTGGTCGTCGTATGACATCGCGGAGCTCCACGAACATGTCGATCCGCTGGGTACTCGCACGTGGGCGTTGACCAGGGCTGATACCTGTTAGTAGGTCAGAGACTTGTGATTCACACCGCAGATAGAAAGTGGAATCCACTTCTCAGCAGATCACCACCTCCAAGTGGAGGGAATCGAACCGCTATCGGACCGTCAGGCATCAGATCTAGTGAACTGCCGAACCGCAGCGGCATGATTCAAAGATTGCCCTGCTATCTCGACGGAGAGGTGCAGATCGGTGCTTGGATGAGCTCGGAGGCAGCTGGCGCGACTCAACTGAGTCGAGCGACCACGATGTAGTTGATCTTGCCGCGGGATCCGGCGGTGGGGTCGAGCGTGAGGAATCCGTCGGTGACGTTCACGGTGACGGTCGCTGTCCGGTGCAACTCGGCCTGCGTTGCCACGAATCCGTCGATTGCAACCACCCCTTCGACCGACATCGAGTTCATCACGCTGTTGAACGCCCATCTCGACTCGCCCATTGTCACGGTCACGCGGTACGTACCGTCTTCAACGCGCATTTCGAATACGGCTGGAGCCGGATGCGCCTGCCACGTTCCATCGACGAATTCGTATCGAACCTGGGCATGACAGAACGAGTCGAGCTCTGGGATATCGGTGACGCCTCGGACGCCGCATTGGCGTCGCTCGGTTGGGCCTCCATCAAGCGAACGCCACCCCCAGGCAAGCAGCGGGGTGAGCGGTTCGCCATGATGGAGGGACCATCCGGGGGGAGAGCTTCCCCTCTGAGTTAGAAAGTTGATCTGGCGAACCCAGATCGGTTCACCGGGAGGATCCTGGGGAATAGTCGGTGGAACCGGAGGATCCTGGGGAATGGTCGGTGGAACCGGAGGATCCTGGGGAATGGTCGGTGGAACCGGAGGATCGGACGGGCCGCCGCCTACGCGCGTCACGGTGACCGATGCGATCTTGCCCTTGGTTCCTCGCGTCGGATCGAGTGTGAGATAGCCGTCGACCACCTCGACAGTGACTGTGGCCACCGAATGTAACGACCCAGGTGTGGCGACAAATCCTTCGACAGCAGCAGCGCCTTCGACATCGATCGTGTTGACGACCGAACTGAAAGCGAACTTCGACTCGCCCATCGTCACCGTGACCTGGTAAGTCCCGGGCGGGACCGCAAGCTCCCAGATGGCCGGTATGAGTTCGAATGTCCATACTCCATCGACTTGTGTGTACCGACCTTGTGCATGACAGAAGGTGTCAACAACCTGGTGCGACAAAGTGTTGCGATCGCCGCACTGCCTTCTGGTCTGTGCGCCCGCTGTGACGGTCCGCCAGCCGAACCCTCTTGATTCGTCGAACGACCTCCCAGAATCGACCTCATACCCTTCTGGCACAGGCGCGTTGGAAGGTTGGAACGAGATTAGGCGATCTTCGAACGGGACAGGATCGGTGCCAGTCGGACATGGCGCCGAGTGATCACCGACCGGGGCGGAGTGGTCGCCGACCGGGGCGGAGTTGCATCCCACCGGTTCTGACGAATCACCTACAAGGCTGGATGCTATGGGTGCTCCGACGATCAATATGAAAGCGAACAAAATCGCAATCAAGAACTCGAGAACGCCGTGGGTTCGGTTGGATTGTCGAGGCATGGCGGGTCTCTCGATGAGCGCATACTGAATGGGGTTTCGGTGGGGCAGCCTAGAGATGCTCATGGTAGCTAACTTTCGGAGCCTGGTTCCCACAACGCCGTTCCTACGAGGGTGGCGACGACCACAGGGAGTAGTGGTATGTGCCAGAGGAAGTCGAGGCCGCTGTGGGCCAGGAACCCAATGAAGGCAGCCAGACACCCGGCAATCAACGGGTCGAGGTTTCGCCGCCAACGCCGCACGAGGACCGCGATCGCAACTGTTATCGGGGTAAGTACCGCGACCAGTCCCATGAGTCCCTGTTCTGCCGCGAGTTCGAGGTACTCCTGATGGGCGAACTCCGCGGTGAACGTTTCGTCGCCCACGACAAATCTGAAGGTCGCACGTCCGGGTCCGACGCCTACCAACGGCTGCGACTCGAACTCTGACCATGCTGCTCGCCATTCACCAGCGCGTAGCTCATCGCTCAGTGTCAGGCGATCGGTCAAGCTCGTGCCCGATTCGCCAACCGCGTCGATAGTCACGACCCCAACCAGCACCACGAACATCACAGAGAAGGCGAACGCAGTCACGCGAGTTGCGTGCTGTCGTTCGGCTCCGACCACGGTGATGCAGAGCCCCAACGCCATACCAGCCCATGCCAGGAGGGGGGATCGTGTGACCTCTTCTGACGCCATCGACAGCACCGATGCGCCTGAGACGACTGATCCGGCAAGCACCGGTGCTGAAACCCGAGCGAGAACTGTCGGGCCGATCGTGAGGAGTAGGACGCCGAGCCCGAAGACCAGACCAACGGCACCACCTCGACTCAACGTCGCAACGGCACCAACGACGAGTACATGCGCGGCGACGAAGTCAAGACGATGTCGTCGGCCAGAAGCCAGCCGGCTAATCGTCACGAGGAGCATCGCGACGATGAGGCCAGCAGCGGCGTTCGAGTAAGTGAGAGACGACGATCCCCTCCACAACCCGTTCACGAGCCGCCCCCACGGCTCGTAACGTTGAACCGAGCCGATAACCGCTGTCGTTGCTACCAAAAGGCCGACTCCGATGAGACCCGCGACCAGCCGTCGCCGGCCGATTTCACTTGCGAGGTGGCCGACGAAAAGAGCGGAGAAAACCGCAACGATCGTCATGAGCATCGGAACTGTGGCATCGAGACTTCCTGCGATCGCTCCACTGATCGCCGTCGATGCAAGCACCGGAATGGCCCAGGCCGCTTCGCGACACGGCCAGCGTCGAGACCCGACGACAAACCCAGAGACAGCGAGAAGGGCCGAGACGAAAACGACCGGCCAGAAAACGATTGCCTGATGACGGTAGAACGCACCCTGCGCCAACGCTGCGTAAAGGACTCCGCCCAGAAGCACGACACGGGCCAAACGTGCGGTCAATGTTTCACGACTTGTTTCTTTCCCGAAGGCCACCAAGAGTACGCGTTGTCACGGCGCTGCTAGGTCGCTGCATTCACAGGGCCATCGGACCCAGCTGTACAGCTCGAAGCCAACAAAGCAGCGCACACAACGCTAATCACAAGTCTCGTCATCACAACGCTAGGTTGCACAGAGACCGCCCTCCCCGAGACACCGGCAGACTTCGCCGCCGACAGCAGTCCGGCGGAGCTGATCGAAATCGGCCTGATACCACTTCCAGAATGTCTAGCAAAACCGCTCAGCGACGACACCACGCCATCGCGGTTCGGACCTTGTCGGTTCAACCTGTGCCTAGAAACGCGGTCGGGACCGCGACTTTGGGCACAGGTTCGCCTCCGACCGTTCGTCGGGCCCGTTTTCGGCGGCGGCGGACGACCCAGACAACCATCATGGTCAGCAGAAGGAGCACCGCGGCGCTAGCTAACGCCGCGAGCGTGACTCGGAATCGGCCAAGCGCCTCGGAATCAGCCAACAGCATTGCCATCTCAACAGACTCCCCAGCAACCAGCGAAGAGTCATCGGCGTCGTATGCCTCTCGGACCTCCGCGTACTCAGCGTCGTAGTCTTCGCCCCACAGGCCGACCTCCTGTAAGAAGGTTGGCTCGAACGCGTCGTATCGTTCGGTGGTTGCCTCGACGGTTCCGACGGCGTTCAGCCTTACGGACAGAGCTCCGACCACCGCGCCAAAGTCATCCGTGGCCGCTTCGTAGTCCCGCTCGCCGATGGCATGCGACACGAGTCCGTGAGCGACACTCCGATCGTCAAGCTCGTCGCGCAGCACGAGAACATCGAGAGCCGAGTCGACCAGCTCAGATATCGGTTCGAAGTCCCACTCTTCGGCCGACTCACGGACGCCGACAGGCACGAACCACTCGCCACCAGCCTCGGCAAGCTCGTCAACTCGAGCGAATGCCGTTGAACGTTCGTCGAGAATTTCGGCCTGGGCCTCGGTTACCACCCAGTCTCTAAACAGCCCATCTGCGACCTCAGAACCGAACTGCCGCTCAGCGACATCCAACAACCGCCGCCAGTCGGGCGGCAGCTCGCTCTCGCCGGCGCCATCCTCGTCGCCAAAGGTCGGTGCCCCCTCGTCGATGGCAACCACCAGATCGCCAAAGGCACCTGCGCCAACATCGTCGAACAGTTCCTGCATCACCCAGCCAGCACCGGTGTAGCCCCACAGCTCGGTGGCATCGCCGCGATCGAGGTTCGTCCACTCATTCAGGCGCTTCGGTTCGAGACTTGACGGCGGATGCGCAGCGGGCGGGTCGTCACCGGCCTCAATCGATGCCTGGCGAGAGAACTCCTCGGCAAACCCCTCGATGATCCAGCGATCTTCGAAGGTCTCGCCGTTGAACCAGGCATGGCTGAGCTCGTGGAGCATGACCCGAGTGTCAAGCCACTCGTCGACAACAATCTGGCCAAGTTCGACGTCGTACCAGCCGGCATAACCGTGGAAGTTCGGCTCCACCGACTGGATGACAACAAAGTCATCGTCCTCTGGCCACTCGGAACCAATCAGAGCTTCCAGGATCGGAATTCCGTCGCCGATAGTGCTGGTAGCGAACTTTTGCCACTCATCGTCGCCTGGCCACCCGCGGACGACTAGTTCGACATCTCCAGTTTCAACTGGCGACTCGGTCAGTGCATCGTCGTTTCTGGCCACGATCAGGGCCGAGAAGTCGAAGGGATCCGCTATGTCGGTAGCGGTCAGGGTGATCACTTCTGAGCCGGTCTCGGTCGACATGTAGCTGCCGAGATTCTGGACGTCGTAAGTGCGAGGGAGTTCGATCGTGACATTCAGTTGGCCATCGTCGGCGTAACCCCAAGCCGCAAAGAACGCATACGCGGGATTGAGTCGATCAGGTAGATCGCTTCGCGGCGCCGAACCAACTACGTCATAGGTGACGACGATGGTAGTGGTCTGCCGATAGTTGAGGCGGCGCCGGAAATCGGCCACCACAATTTCGAAAACTTCGCCTGCGTCTTCATCGGCGACGATCTCGTGGGTCAGCGCACGATCGCCATCGGTAACGGTGAGGTTGTCATACAACTCTGGCAACGGAACCCCGAACGCGTCGTAGTAGAAGCTCGTGATGGTGAAGCCTCGACGTGAGTTAGGCGTTTCGTTGGTGAGGGTGTACGTCGCCTCCACCGTCAGAACGCCGTCATCGGTGAGCCGGTACACGTAGTCAGACGCAATGTTCAGGCCCTCGGCCGCAGCCGCACGCGGAGCGCCGATCACCATCGAAGCCCCGGTAACAGTGGCGAACACCAACAGCATTGCAATAGATCGGCGCAACCGCCGGGTCAACCGCTGGTGGCGACCGCACGGATCGGCACCCGACAGACAGAGCGCACTCTTGTTCGTTTCCACCGTGACCTCCAACGTAGATTCCAGTCCGGTTCTGCGATTCCATCGGACAATCTGGCTCGGTTTTTAACCAAGTGCTTGACTGCACCCTCAAACCGAACGAGATCGCTAGCCAGCAAACTCGGTTTCTAGGCTGATCCGGAATTCCCCAAACTCCAACATTCGAACCCACGACTCGCGACTCGCGCTATCCACCGAAACCCAAGTCCACTCCCCGTCAATGGCCGTTGGGGTCGATTGGAGAACTTCGCGGAGCAAGTTCCACCGGTAGCTGTCGGCGTGCTCAAGTGGTTCGGGCATGAACCGGAACGGTCGAAGGTCGCAGCGGGCACTTGCATTAGTCAGACGCTCGAACTGATCTCGAACATCATCGGGCAAGCCTGGCGGCGTTGCGATGTCGGGTTGATCTCTCCAAGTCGAACAAAGTTCCAAGTCGTCTACATCGAACGAACTGAACACAGTCTCGACATCGGGTCCGGCCAACGACGCCAACCCAGGGGCACCTCTGAAGCTCTCGAGACACGCACCACACTGCGTATCGATCACTATGTACTCGATAATGGGAAACAGAGGTTCGCCGGGGCGCCGCGACAGGAGGATTGTTCTTCCATCGAAGTCGTCCAACTCCAGATACGGACTGGTCGATGACCCAATCGGCCAAGTTCTGACAAGAGCCCCATTTGCATCGAAAAGCTCTAGATAGCCGGGTTTGTCAACGGTGTAGCCGTCAGGCTCGATGAGCGGTTGGACAGTCCTCACGCTAAGACCGTTCGTAGCAGTCAGCGTCAGATCGCCAAAGGTGTGCTGAAAGTCGACCGGGGTCTGACTAATCAGTGAGATCGTGTCATCGCCAAACGCCACGATGTCGTGGTCTGCCGTAACTCGGATCGCGTACACAAACTGGTCGATCTCAACTTCTCGCGGACTTGCCGAACCGAACGCCCACGACATGATCCGGTCGTTGAGAACCATGAAGACCGTGCCATCTTGGGTGCGCGCGATGGCACCACCAGGGCCTACGGGGTGGTCATCGAGAACCACTTCGCCCAAGTTGTTTTCGAATCCCTCGGCCGTTCCGACAATCCAGCGTGCGTCTTCGAATGCCTCTCGGCCGAACCCAGTCGTGCCCGCGACCAACTCCACCGACGACGCAGGAGCCGATGTTTGCGGAGTTGAGGTAGAGGAAGCCGCGACTGGCGGAACCGTGGTCGACACGATGGTCGTTTGGTCAGCGCCACCGGGTTGTTCGTCGGAGCGCGGCGTTCCGCCGGTGGTAGAGACGACAGCTACAGCCACGACGACCAACCCAAATCCGGCTACAGCGGTATGAGCTCCTCGCCATGGGGTCCGCTTCCACATCGCGCCACCGTCCCTCCGTTGCCTCAGCAATAGGCGAGCGATCTGCGCCGGACTCTATACGATCTGCGGATGCGAATGGGGCCGATGCACGCGATGGGACACGATCCGAGCGCGGTGGCGGGAGTGAACTTCGACAGAAGCGTCGCTCGTAGAGCCGCGGCATTCGCTAGGCCGTATCGCATCATGATCATCGGCTTCGTCGCAGTGACAGTCGGCTCTGCACTGCTACAGCTCGTACCCCCGATTCTGTTTGGCCGCATTCTCGACGATGGAATCGCCAACCAGGACAAGGGCCTGGTGACCACGTTGTCGATCATCATCGTGATGTCGGCCATAGCCGATGCCGCGCTCGGGCTGACTGACCGGTGGTTGAGCTCGCGGGTCGGCGAAGGGCTCATTCATGATCTTCGGGTTTCGTTATTCGATCACGTTCAACGCATGCCGATCAGCTTCTTCACCAACACCCAAACGGGCACCCTCATCTCCCGCCTGAACAACGACGTGGTCGGCGCCCAGCGAGCGGTGACGGGCACTCTTGGCCAGGTCGTTTCAAACGTCATCACCGTCTCATCGACGGTTATAACCATGGCCCTCATCGAGTGGCGCCTCACGTTGCTATCGCTTGTCCTGTTGCCACTGTTCATCATTCCCGCGAAACGAATCGGGCGGGTCCAACAACGACTCACCCGCGAACACATGAACGAGAACGCGGCCATGAACTCGCTCATGACCGAACGGTTCGGCGTGTCTGGCGCACAGCTAGTCAAGCTTTTCGGTCGTGCCGACGAGGAAGTGGCCGAGTTCTCCGGCCACGCCGGACGGGTTCGAGACCTTGGCGTGAAGAGTGCGCTCTACGGGCGAACCTTCCTGCTTGCCCTCGGACTAGTTGGTGCCATAGCAACCGCCCTCGTGTACTGGATTGGCGGCATCCTGGTCATTAACGGCGACTTCGCAGTCGGAACCCTCGTCACCTTCGCGTTGTTAGTTGGGCGCATCTATCGACCCCTAACCGCGCTGACCGGCGCCCGCATCGACATTATGACCGCCTTCGTTTCGTTCGAACGAGTCTTCGAGATTCTTGACACTCCGCGCGTCATCGACGACCGGCCCGGTGCTATCGATCTCGTCGATCCACTTGGCAAAGTCACGTTCAACAATGTGTCCTTCGCGTATCCGTCAGCCGATAGCCACAACATCGGCCTGAAGGACGCACCCGAGTTGGGTTCGGTGGTACTACACGACCTCGACCTCACGATCGAGGCTGGCTCCATGGTCGCGCTCGTCGGCCCATCGGGCGCCGGCAAGAGCACCGTGGCTTCGCTCATCGCCCGCCTGTACGACGTGACCGACGGAGCAGTCGAAGTCGACGGTCACGACGTACGCGACCTTCGCCAAGATTCGCTTCGGCTAAATATCGGCGTGGTGACCCAAGACCCACACCTGTTTCACGACACCGTCGGAAACAACCTGCGATACGCGAAACCAGGAGCGAGCGAAGACGACATCATCGCCGCTTGCACAGCCGCCAGAATCCACCATGTCATCGTCGCGCTGCCCGACGGCTACGACACCATGGTTGGCGAACGGGGCTATCGGCTGAGCGGCGGCGAGAAACAACGACTGGCGATCGCCAGAACGCTATTGAAGGACCCAACCGTTGTTGTTCTAGACGAGGCAACAAGCCACCTCGATGCCGAG
>JAADHX010000438.1 GCA_013151655.1 Actinomycetota bacterium | reverse complement strand
GAGAAGAGATCTCTAGTTGAAGGGGCGCGCCCAGAATTGGAGGCCCACCATCGATTGGGCGACCAAGGCCATCTACGACACGACCGACCAAGGCGTCGCTCGCGCGTGGAAGTAACTGGGGAATTGGCGCTACGACATCGCCTCTTTGGATACCTTCTGCGCTGCCAAGCAACGCAACAATCGCCGACGCCGGATTGAGACCAACCACCTGACCAGGCACCGCGGTTGCGCCAATGGTGATCTCAACCATGTCGCCGATCGGGATGTTCAGTCCCCGAATCTCGATCTCGCTGCCCCGAACGCGCGACACCTGCCCGCGTCGACGAGCCGCGTCGAGGCCACTCACACGGTGTGAGAGGCTCGACGGCAGAACCGATCGCAGTTCAACAGGGGTCAGGGTTGGGGCCGAGTTCATCAGAGCTGAAGGTTCGCTATCTGCTGATAGGCCTGCACAGCTTGGTCACGGACTGTCACGAGCAGCTCAACCGCTAGAGACGCTTCGGTAGTGGCGATCGCAACGTCGCTTAGCTGGACATCTTCTCCAGAAGCAAGTGCTGCGACTAGATCGTCAGCCGCGCGTTCTGCCTGAGATACCGAGCCCATCGCATTCGACAACATTTCGCCGAAGCCACCGCTGCCAGGTGCACTGGTCTGAGTAAATGCCGACGGAGCCAAGCCGCCAATTCCAGATACTGGTGTCATTATGATCTCCCGATTCCGAGTGCCGCCTGATAAGCCTCTTCGGCGGCTTTGACGACCTGAAGGTTCAGTTGGTAGTGCCGGCTAGCGATGATGAGGTCAGACATCTGACCAGCGGTATCGACGATTGGGCCTTGGACCATGCCGTCTTCGTTTGCGAGTGGATGATCTGGGTC
Source organism: Actinomycetota bacterium (assembly GCA_013151655.1). Classification (GTDB taxonomy): domain Bacteria; phylum Actinomycetota; class Acidimicrobiia; order Acidimicrobiales; family Poriferisodalaceae; genus JAADHX01. The sequence continues at coordinate 12,864 of JAADHX010000438.1, read as the reverse complement.
GTACCGCAGTGGTGCATCACCCGAAGCCGCTACGACCTCTTGAATCTGCACACCCTTACCGCCCGAGTTCTCAGCCAAGACAAGGAACTTCGACCGAAAAGGATCGCTGTCCGTCGAGGTGACAGTGTTGATGTTGGCCAGGTTGTGGCCGAGCACGCCCATCCACCGGCTGGCCATTGAGGCACCACTAGCTGCGGCGTCGAGAGCTCCGAATGGCCCGCTCATCCAGTACCCAAAGCCCGACGTATCACGCCGATCTTGTAGTTGTAACCATTGACTATGGCCTGAAAGAGCAGATTGTCCGAAACCAAAGCAGTGGTTTCGGCTTCGAGATCAACACTGTTGCCGTTCTGGTTTATGAGACCATCAGCGACTGACTCGATCACGGTTCTGTTAGTGAGATCGCCACCGCGGGCGATCTTTGAGCGCAGCGATGTCTCGAAATCAACCGACTTCGCCAAGAAGTCGGGAGTCGAAGCATTGGCGATGTTGTTCGCCCGAACCTCAGAACGACGGTTCAGGCCATGGAGTGCGTATGCAGCGATGTCGGTAACACCGTCGCCGAGGCCAAGGCCACCCATGGGGACTCCGATCAGATCAGCCGTCTGAACGACGGCACGGACAATTCGCGCACCACGGCGTCCTTGCCCTAGCTCGATCCTTCGAAATGACAGGTCAGATGACCCACACCCATTTGAGTGGTACAGAAAGTCCAGTCGACCGCGACTGCTGTCGATTAACTAGTTGGAGTTAGCTGTGCTCGAACTAGCACTTCTGGTTCCTGGCTCAGCCTCGCCACCTTGGCGGCGGCCACCGTTTCGGTTACTCCACACAAACGCAAAGGCGACAGCGCCAACAATGAGGCTCGTCCAAACGTTTATGCGCTGGCCCAAGATCTTGTTGGCGGTGTCGATTCGGAGAAGTTCAATCCATAACCGACCGACCGTGTACAAACCGACGTAGGCCGCAAACTCATAACCAAGTCGGAGCCTCGGCAAGACCTTGGGAACAACCCAAATGATAAGAACCACTACACCGAGGTTCCACAAAGCCTCGTACAAGAAGGTGGGGTGAAATGCCGGCGAGTCGACGAAACCTGGCGGACGGCGCGCTTGATCAATCTCCAGAGCCCAGGGTAGACCCGATGGGCGGCCGAACAGCTCCTGGTTAAACCAGTTACCGACGCGTCCGATGGCTTGAGCAAGCGGGATGGCTGGCGCAATGGCATAGAACACTTCGCTGACGTCGACGTTGGCTCGTTTCGCGGCAATTAGGCCGCCAAGTACTCCCCCGGCTACCGCCCCCCAGATACCAAGGCCACCCTCCCAAATCTTGAAGGCCTCTAACCAGTCTCCCCGAAACCGCTGATTGTCGGTAATTACGTGGTAGAGCCGACCTCCAACAACACCAAATGGCACACCCCACATGGCGAGTGAGGTAACGACCTCGGGATCCTGTCCTCGCTGTGCCATACGGCGTTGAGCGAGCCATACCGCAGCGAGTACTCCAATTGCAATACACACCCCGTACGCACGGAAGTTGAGCGGTCCGACGCCGATGGAGTTGGTCGACGGGCTCGGGATACTTGCCAGGAACTGCATGCCTCGAAACCCTACCGGTGCGGTGTCTACTTCCATGGGCGCGGCGGGTCCTACACTCCCCCTAGTGAGTACCGACGCCCCCGCTGGCTTAAACACCGCCGAGGTCGCGGAACGTCTTGCCGATGGTCTGACAAACACCCCTCCACCGCCGGTGACCCGCACGGTCGGCCGCATCATTTACGCCAACGTGTTCACCACCGTGAACATGATTATGGGCTCGCTGTTGGTCTTGATCCTGATAGCGGGGAAACCCAACGACGCCCTATTTGCTGGCGTGATTATCTCGAACTCGGTTATTGGGGTGGTTCAAGAGGTGCGGGCGAAGCGCACGCTCGACCGCCTTGAGGTTCTGAACACTCCCGCCGTGTTCGTTCGACGCGACAGCCATTCGGTTGAGATCACGGCTGGCGAAATTGTGCTCGACGATGTCATCGAAGCCAAACCGGGCGATCAGCTACCGGTCGATGGTGTTCTCATCACATCGTCAGTTCTCGAGCTCGATGAGAGTCTTCTCACCGGCGAAGCCGACTCAATCAAGAAATCGCTGGGTGACGAGGTTCTGTCCGGCAGCTTCGTGGTCGCCGGAAGTTCGTTCTTCAGAGCCACTCGGATCGGCGCTGACTCTTATGCCAATGCCCTAACCGAGGAGGCTCGCAAGTTCGTTCTAGTGAACAGCGAACTCAAGGCCGGTATCTCACTCATTCTTCGGTGGCTCACATTTATCATCCCGCCCGTAAGCATCGTGTTGTTCTGGCGGTTGCTCGATGCCGAGGACACTTGGCAACAGGCGCTTCAGGGCATGGTGGCCGCTGCTGTCGCGATGGTGCCCGACGGTCTCGTCCTCCTGACGAGCATCACCTTCTTCGTCGGAATACTGGCCCTGGCTCGGCGCAAAGCCCTGGCTAAGGAACTGGCCTCGGTCGAACTTCTGGCTCGCGTCGACGTCCTCTGCTTGGACAAGACCGGAACCATCACAACCGGAAACATCGCCTTCGGTGAACTCGTGACCTTCGCCGAAACCGACGACAAGGTTGCGCTTGGCCTCGGGGCCATGGTTTCGGCCGATCCAAACCCGAACGCTACCCTCGCCGCGATTGGAACCGAATTCGATAGCCCCAAGTGGAGAGTCACCAACGTCATTCCGTTCAACTCGGCTCGGAAGTGGTCGGCGGCTGAGTTCGATGGGCATGGTTGGTGGGTGCTCGGAGCACCCGAGATGGTTACGCCAGATCAGCATTCCGAGATAGTCGAGTCCCACGCCAAACGTGGGAGTCGGGTAATCATGGTGGCCCACACCACTAGCGCCATCGGTGAAGAGCTTCCCGCAGACGTTGAGCCTCGGGGGTTGGTTGTCCTAGAAGATGAAGTTCGGAGCGACGCGGCCGAGATATTCCGATTCCTAATCGAGCAAGGCATATCGCTGCGCGTGATCTCTGGCGACAACCCCGACCGTTGCCTCAATAGCCTCGCGGGTAGGTGTTCCAAACTCATCAATCGGTATCGATGGCCGTACTCTGTCCACGGACCAGACCGAGATGGCCAACGCCCTCGAGACCCACGCTGTCTTTGGCCGCGTGTCGCCCCATCAGAAGCGTTCGATGATCAACGCCCTTCAGTCTCGGGGCCATGTCGTGGCCATGACCGGTGACGGGGTCAACGACGTCCTCGCCCTTAAGGACGCCGATATGGGCATCGCAATGGGCTCAGGCTCGCCCGCGAGTCGCGCCGTTGCTCAGCTGACGCTTCTCGACAACAAGTTCTCCACTCTGCCACTGGTTCTGGCCGAGGGCCGACGGGTGATCAACAACATCGAACGCGTCTCAACCCTGTTCGTGGCCAAGGCCGCCTACGCGGTCTTGTTAGCTATCGCTTCTGGTCTGCTCGGTTCGCCATTTCCGTTCCTCCCGCGACACCTGACCCTTATTGGCACGTTCTCGATCGGCGTGCCTGGTTTCTTCTTGGCGCTGTCGCCAAGCAGCGCAACTGCTCGGCCAGGTTTCATCAACCGAGTGCTGCGACTCGCACTGCCAGCTGGAGCGGCAGCCGCTGCGGCAACGTTCACCGCTTTCGAGATAGTGCGCAGAGACGACCTTCGTACCCTCGCCGAGGCCAGAACCGCGGCCACACTTGTCTTGTTGGTTTCAGGCCTCGGCATACTCGCGGCCGCGGCCAGACCACTGAATCGACGCCGGTACATTCTCATTGGTTCGATGGCTGCTGCCTATGGCTTGATAATGGTGTGGCCCTTTACCAGGGACTATTTCGAACTGGACGCTCCGGGAGGCAACCATTGGATCACGATCGTAGTGACAGCTCTGTTGGGCCTCCTCGGAGTCTTCGCATCGGCCCGAAAGCACGACACACCCGACACAGCTAAGCAACGGAGCGACAATGCCTGAGCAGCCAACACCTGACCAGTTCCTCGATTGGTTTGGCGATCACTCAGCCGCTCTGGCCGAACATGGCAGAAACCTCGACGGCGACGCCAAAGTCCCGTCATGTCCTGGTTGGACGATGCAGGACTTACTGCAACACACGGGTCACGTGTATGAAATGGCCGCTACGTCGCTGAGCGCGGCAGACCCAGAGATGGGCAGACCGCCCATCGAACCGAGGCCCGAAGATGTGCCTGTATCCGAATGGTTCGCCGCAAAGGCCGACCAGCTCCAGACCGCCTTCGGCCTGTGTGGCCCAGACACTCCGGTCTGGACTTTCCTCGGACCAAAGCCAGCATCCTTCTGGTTCAGAAGGATGGCAAATGAGACAGCCGTTCATCATTGGGATGCGGCGGGGATAGAGAACGCCGACTACTCACTGGACCCGAACCACGCAGTGGCGATGATCGATGAATACCTCGACCTTTTCCTCCCCAGACTGGCCTCCCAATTCGGCGACGATTCCGAGCGGTCGATCCACCTGCACGCAACAGACACCGAGGGCGAATGGGTGCTTCAGCGCAGCCCGAATGGCGTTGTCGTGTCCCGCGCCCACGCAAAGTCGACTACGGCGCTCCGCGGTCCGGCCGCAGCCCTGGCCCTCTTCGTGTGGTCTCGTTCTAGGGACAATATCGAGATCTTCGGCGACTCTTCCCAAGTTGCCGATTGGCACTCGTCGCTCGTTATCTGACGCGCTAGCGGCGAGACCCAAACGAGTCTCGCCGCATGCACTCCACTTGCGCACTTCTGCGCCATGCCCGATCTCTAGTGCACTAGAGATTCGTCATCCAAGCTGGATCTCTTCACTAACACCTGCGCGCAGGTGCTCGTCTTTGCCAAGATGGATCACCCGATCGCGCCAAGACGAAGCATCTGAGATCGCGGTCGCATACCGAGCCTTTCGGCGGGCGACGCGGCCCTTCACATCGTCGTGGGAAACAACAGTTCCTTCGTACTGAGAAGTGATTCCTTCTCTCAGCATCACTAGTGCCTCTGAGCGCAGTTGGCTGATGCGGCTTTCGGTGACGTTGAGAAACCGGGCCAGGTCGAGCGAGGTCTTGTTCTCAAGGAAATACCCCACCACGACAGCTCGGTGTCGTTCCGGCAACAGACCCACCGCATCACGCAGATAGCCACGCATTTCGCGGACCTCAAGGTCGGCATCTGGTTCGAGCGTTGTCGGCTCGGCCAATACATCGACGAGGGTAAGTTCTTCGTCGTCGTCTGGGGCCACATAGTGATCTAGAGCCAACACGACCGAGCGATGAACTCGGTCCTGAATCCGATACAGCCGTTCGAGATCCATATCAAGCTCGTCGGCTACTTCTTGGGCAACGGGTAACCGTCCAAGCCGATTGGCCAGTCGTTGTTCTGTTTGTTCAAGCGACCGAGCCAGATTTCGAACGGATCGCGGAGCCCAGTCGGCTGCTCGAACTGAGTCGAGAATCGCGCCTCTTATTCTCTGAGCGGCGAACCGCTCAAAAGGTACGCCGCGCGACTCATCGTAGCGTTGTGCTGCTTCAACTAACCCAAGCGCTCCAGCTCGGGCAAGTTCTTCACGTTCCACGTGGCGGGGAAAATGTACCGCCACTTGGAACACCACATGCTTTACAAGTGGCAGATTGTTTTCGATGCGCGCCGTGACTTCCATGTCATTGGTCATGCAGGAACAGCTCCCTCTGTTTCTGGGCCAAGCGGACCATGACCGGCCCGCAGGGTTGTCCATCGGCACGCGCGGGTGTTTGCTTTAGACTTTGTGCTGTTACATGTCAGAAAACTGAGGTTGGATTCAGATTTGACTGTGTAGCTAAGCGCGCGGCCGGGTGGGCGGCCTTCGTGGTCCGAAGAGCCTGAGCCCTTGAGGCTGGCTATCGGGCTTCGGTGAAGCGCGCTGCCTTGACGCCACGCCTTGCCAACTCGCGTAGCCACTGTTCAGGGCGGTCTGCGGCCGCGAGACCATGGGCGCCCGTCACCCTCCACCATCGAGAACAGACTCGGTCGCGACCGCGCCGACAACAGCGGCGGCCGCCGATGGGTGGTCGACCGCCGACAGAACGACCGTCTCGCGAGAGCTCCCGATAACGCCGCGAACCTCGACCCGAACCGCTCCTGGGCCGCCGTCTGCGTGGGGGCGCCTCATCATCGGAAGCAGAGCGGTGAGCCGGTCGCGACGAGTCGCTGACAGCCGGGCGGTAACTCGCTCAACGGCTTCGAATTCGGGGGCGAGCAACAGTGCGTCTGGCAGAGCAGCTCGATAGCAGTCGCGCCCGCCAATGGGGTCTGGAAAAAACACGAGCTCGCGTCCGCTGCGGCCCCGTCGATCAATGAAACCTCCATCGCGCCAGTCGACGGCGTCGCCGCCTAACGCCCGGTGGTGTTGCCTCGCACAAGCGGGACCACCTGTTCCGGCTTTGGCGATATGAACCTCTTCGACGGAGTCGAAACGTTTTGCAGCCAGTCCTGCCAACAGGTCGGATAGTCCGGGAGCCATTGCTGCCCCAACGATCACGCTTAGCCCGGCCGCATTTGCTTGTTTGTCGAGCGCCAGCAGACCGCGCACGTCTTCGATGGAGTCCGAGACCGACACTACATTTGAGCCCGCGGCTAGCGCCTTGCTTGCAAGTTCGCAGTGTGACCCGGCGGCACCAGCCAAAACCGTGACAGTGGCGTCGACCCATGGTGACGCGTGGGACCTGACCTTGTCCTCACTGACGATATCTACGACCTCATCGGCTCTTCCAAGCCTCGAATCGGTGACCGATATCGTCGCTACCAGTTCGCAGCTCAGAAGTTGCCGAACAAGCCGGCCGCCAACGTTGCCGACTCCTACGACCCCAACGTGGTGCGTCAACTCAAGTCCGTGTCTGAGAGTTCGCGCCAACTGCCGTGCCGGGGCGGCGTACCACCCGAGCCGCGGAGCCGGAGCACTGCCGCGATCAACGACCCAACGCTCATAGCCAGGGCGGCTCGACGAATTAGTCTGATCACAGAGGTACTCCCAGGGATGGACTGTCACGCTGCGGCGTGGGGCTAGCTGGATTCGAACCAGCGACCTCACCCTTATCAGGGGTGCGCTCTAACCAACTGAGCTATAGCCCCGCAGGATCGACGATGGTACTCGCACCGTCGGCTCGGTCAAACCATGTTTTGAAACGATCAGCGACGAATTCGCTCGGGCCGGCCAAGGTCTTCTTCGAGAACAGTCACCCGCACACCACCGGTGAGGTCGCTGATGAGGTTGAACAGGATTGCCACGACCACTGAAATCGCAGACGCCGCGGCCACCATTACGACGCCAATGATCGACGAAGAACGAAAGATGGTTTCGCCTTCGATGACAAAAGTCTCGAACACACCAACCTCAAGCAGGAACGACTCGAACCGGCCGATGAGGCCCGCGTCTACCGCCGCACGCCATAACAAGACGCCAGCGGCCATGAAGGCCACATACAAACAGGCGAACAAGATGACCGAGATCTTGAACACCGACCATGGGTCCACGTGACGAATCGTGCGACGCACGCGACGAACACGCATCCGGCGACGCTTCCACCAGGAAACCTTCTCGTGATCGGGCGCCGCTATGCCTACCGCCGGAATCGACCCGGTGAGGTTGGTCGAGGTGGGCTGGGGTTTTAGAACCGGCACCGCCCCCGTACGTGGTGGGCCTTGCACTCCAGGCGAACCAACCCTTGCTGTGGACTGGGCCGCGGGAACCTCAAGATTGGGCAGACTCGGCGAGGGGGTAGAAGTGCCCAAAGCAGCAGCGGCCGCGCCGGCCGTTTCGGCGGTGAGTAGCGGCCGGCCCGAAGTGTCGATCTTGGGGACGCGGCGCTTGGCACCCGACCGCGAGGGCGGGGTCAGACCAATAGCAGCAGCAAACGTTGCTTCTTCGCTGGTGGAGACGCCGTCGGTGTTCAGCGTAGATTCGGACACACCACGAAGTGTACGGGATCAGTGTCGGGCAGTGGGTGGCAGAGCCCAGAGAACGCGGCAACCGCCTTCAGAGTCTGCACGAAAATCAAAGGCACATCGACAGCGAGCCCAGCTTCGTGTTTGCTTGTTCCGGGTCTAGCAACCGGGTAGATATTTCCGGCCCGTCGGTCCCACAACAACTGCTGATGCGCCGGGCTGCGGTACCCAGACACGACGGGCACGACCTGACCAAGGAGATCATCGGCCCGCGCTAAAGCAGCCAACATGGCGGGTGCCAATCCGGCTCGATCGCCGGTTCCACCTACTGAAGGCGGCTTCGTGGCCGCGGCCAGAGCCCGTTGACCAGCGACGTCGACCACTACGACCACAACTTGTCCCTGTCGGGTTATGGACCGGAGTTCGCCGCCTGCTTCGGTGACGATTCGCTGAGCCGCGGTTTGGTCTGTGGTAGCCGCAAGAGCAGCGGCATCGGCTGTGGTTCTGGCCCGTGCAGAACTAACAACGGAGATCGCGAGCTGGGTCCCACCCATCAAAATCACGCTCGCGACAGCTATGACCGCGATGACAAGCCACACTCCGGAACCAAACTGATCCTTAGATCTAGGCTGTGTGAGCATTCTCTTTTGTCCCCTGTTTGATGCCGAACGAAAGGCGGATTAGGGGAAGACGCTGTATGGCCACTCTGAGGCCGTTAGCCGAGACCGGCTACTCCAAGTATGGGCCAGAGTCGGGGCCCTGTTCAACCGCATCAGCGACAGGTGCGTTGTCGTCGACCGAACCGACAGACGAGGCCTCAGCGGCCCCGTCGGCGACGTTTTCGTCCAGTGGTTCGTCGTCGTCGAGCAACTCCGGCTGAGGAGCAATCGACGCCACGCTTTCGCCGTCAGCAACGTTCATGACCCTCACACCGCCAGCGTCGCGACCTTGGATCGAAACGTCGGCAGCGCGCACGCGGATGAGTGTTCCGCCCGAAGCCACCAGCACAACGTCGTCGTTGTCGGCGACCATGAGCGCGCCCACTACCTTTACGTCTTCGCGTCTTAGTCGGATGCCGCGAACCCCCATGGTTCCACGACCCTTGCGAGGGAACCGCTCGAGCTCGGTACGTTTGCCAAGCCCGTCGTCGGTAACTGTCAACAAAGTGACATCGGGCCGGCCGACATCGCAGGCAACTACGTAGTCGTCGCCACGAAGCCGCATTCCGCGGACACCAGATGCAGACCGGCCCATCGATCGAACATTGTTCTCGTCGAAACGAATCGTCTGTCCGGATGCGGCAACCATGAACACGTCGTCTTGGCCTGATGTCCTGACCACACTCACAAGTTCGTCACCTTCGCGAAGGTTGACTGCGATAAGCCCATCGGTGCGCGACTTGTCGTATTCGGTGAGCAGTGTCTTCTTCACAACACCGCCGCGGGTTGCGAACAACAAGTACCGGTGGGTCTCGTAATCGCGGGTGTCGATGATGGCCTGTATCTGTTCGTCGGGGTCGAGTTGAAGCAGGTTCACTACCGCGGTGCCTCTGGCCGTTCGGTCCATCATCGGAATCTGGTGGGCCTTCAGGCGATAGACCTTTCCCTTGTTCGAAAAGAACAAAAGGTACGCGTGGGCCGACGTTGTGAGCACGTGGATGAGAACATCCTCGTCCTTCAGCCTGGCACCCTGAACGCCCCGTCCGCCGCGACCTTGAATACGGAACGCATCAATAGCAATCGTCTTGATATATCCACGATCGGACATCGTGACGATTAGAGGTTCGTCCTCGATGAGGTCTTCGTCTTCCATGTTTCCAGGGTCGAACGCGATGCCGGTGCGCCGATCTTGGGCAAACCTGTCGCGGATCTCGGTTAGTTCTTCCTTGATTACTCCACGCAAGATGGTGTCGTTGCCAAGAATGGCCTCGAGCTCGGCGATGGCGGCAAGCAGTACGCCCAACTCTTCTTCGAGACGAGACCGACCGAGCCTCGTGAGACGCGAAAGCTGCATGTCGAGGATGTGATTAGCTTGTCGCTCGCTGAACTCAAATGGTCCAACCTGAAGAGCAGCCAACGCAGCCGATCGATCCTCGCTCGCGCGGATAGTTGCAATGATCTCATCGATCAGATCGAGGGCTTTGAGAAGACCTTCGACGATGTGGGCCCGGTCGCGTGCCTGGCGAAGGCGGTACTCGGACCTTCGGGTGACGACCTCGATCTGATGGTCGACATATGCAAGGAGAGCGGTCAGAAGGTTAAGGGTGCGTGGAACCCCATCGACGAGAGCCACCATGTTGACTGGGAAACTGCTCTGAAGCGGCGAGTGCTTGTAGAGGTTGTTGAGCACAACAAGTGCCGGAGCATCTCGTTTGAGTTCGATCACGAACCGGGTCTTGCCCTTAGCTGATTCGTTTCGGAGCGCTCGAATGCCGTCGATCACCTTACGTTCGACTGCGTCGGCAATCTTGGCCTCGATGTTCTCGACCGATTGCTGATAAGGGATCTCGGTTACAACGATTTGGTCGCCGTTACGACCTTCGATGATCTCGGCAGTTGCTCGAATGCGGATTGAGCCCCGTCCGGTGGTTAGCGCTTGATGAATACCGGCGCGGCCCATGATGGTGCCGCCCGTAGGGAAGTCTGGTCCCTTCACAAACTCCATGAGCTCGCCGATTTCGGCGTCAGGGTTGTCGATCAGATGCTTGGTGGCATCGATAATCTCGCCCAAGTTGTGGGTCGGAATACTGGTGGCCATTCCCACTGCAATGCCTTGGCCGCCGTTAACCAAGAGGTTCGGGAACCGCGATGGCATGACCTCAGGTTCGTCTTTGGAACCATCGAAAGTCGGGGAGAAGTCGACCGTGTCTTCGTCGATACCCGCGACCATGTGCATGGCCAACGCCGACATCTTGCACTCGGTATATCGGTATGCGGCCGGGGGATCGTTGGGGCTTCCAAAGTTGCCATGAGGATCGATGAGTGTGTGGCGCAGGCTGAACGATTGGCCCATACGGACAAGCGCTCCGTAGATGGCTCCATCGCCGTGTGGGTGATAGTTCGCAATTACATCGCCGACCACCGTCGCGCTCTTCTTGTGGGGCCGGTCGGGCCGCAGACCGGTGTCGAACATCGACCACAGGATGCGCCGGTGTACTGGTTTGAGCCCGTCACGAGCATCGGGAAGAGCCCGAGCGGTGATAACCGACATCGCATAGGAGAGGAACGACTGCTCCATCTCCTCTTGGATGTCGATATCGCGAACAGACACAACCACTTCATCGTCGACGTTGCCGTCGTCGGGATCGGCTGGGGCATCTGGACTATCTGGGGTTTCGTCACTCACGCGGCTGTATCACTTACTGGGTCACCTGCTGGGCTCGTTTAGATATCTAGGAAACGCACGTCATGGGCGTTGGTCTGAATGAACTCTTTGCGCTTCTCGACGTCGTCGCCCATGAGCACACTGAACACCTGGTCGGCGAGCACCGCCTGTTCCATGGTGACCCGCAGCAACGTACGAGTGTCGGGATCCATGGTTGTATCCCACAGTTCGTGGGCATCCATCTCGCCAAGACCCTTCAGTCGTTGAAACTCGTTCTTATGGTTTGGGCGCCCGGCCAGGAACGCGTCCTTAGCACTGTCGTCTTTGAGATACAGCGTTTCGGTTCCGACCTTGGTCGAGTACAGCGGTGGTTGAGCGATGTAGACATACCCTCGCTCGACAAGCTCGCGCATAAACCGGAAGAAGAACGTGAGCAGCAGCGTCCGGATGTGACTGCCATCGACATCGGCGTCGCACAACAACACAACTTTGTGGTAGCGAATCTTGTCGCCATCGAACGTTTCGCCAACGCCGGCACCAATTGCCGAGATGAGGGCCTGAACTTCAGTATTGGCGAAAACGCGATCGATCCTGGCCCGTTCGACGTTGATGATCTTGCCACGAATCGGCAAGATGGCCATTGTGTGCGGATCGCGGGCCTCTTTGGCTGAGCCGCCGGCGGAGTCGCCCTCGACTATGTACACCTCGGACTCTTCTGGATCCCGAGAAGCGCAGTCGGTGAGTTTGCCTGGCAAGCCGGCACCATCGAGGGCTGATTTACGGATCGTGTTCTTGGCCTTCTGGGCGGCCAGTCTGGCCCTCCTGGCATCCATCGCCTTTGAAAGCACAATCTTGGCTTGTTTGGGATGTTCTTCGAGCCAGTCGGCCAACTCTTCGTTCGTGGTTTTCTGAACCAGGGAACGCATCGCGGTATTGCCAAGTTTGCCCTTGGTCTGGCCCTCGAATTGTGGTTCCTGGAGCCTGACGCTGACGATGCAGGTCATGCCTTCACGGATGTCATCGCCTTGCAGGTTGTCGTCTCGTTCTTTGAGGATGTTTTTGGCGCGGGCGTATTTATTGATGGTCGAGGTGAGCGCACTACGCAGGCCTTCCTCGTGCATTCCGCCTTCGGTGGTGCTAATGCCGTTGGCGAAGCTGTGCAAACCATCAAGGTTGAATCCGGAATGCCATTGGAAAGCGACCTCGACTTCATCGCCGCCATCCTCGCCGCGCAACCAGCCAACTTCTTCGAACAACGCCTGCTTGCTTGCATTCAGATGAGCAACGAAGTCGCGGATGCCGCCGTCGTACCGATATGACAGTTCGGACTCTTGGCCGACACGCTCGTCTCGGAAGTTGAACCGAAGGCCTGCATTGAGGAACGCCATCATTTGGAAACGATCGGTGAGCGTCTTGGCCTTGAACTCGGTTTCTTCGAAGATTGAACCATCAGGACGAAAAGTGACCGTGGTCCCGGTGCGGTTGTTGGGCGCTTCGCCGATTACTTCAATGGGGCCATCGGTCTGGCCGCCGTCGCTGAAGGTGAGACGATGTCGCTTTCCGTCGCGGTCGATCTCGAGTTCGACCGAAGT
>JAADHX010000147.1 GCA_013151655.1 Actinomycetota bacterium | reverse complement strand
GGCTTCGACTGTCCTTACTCTGATCGATCGGGTGTTGGATTCGCCGTGGGTCGCGGAGGTGATCGTGGTCGACGACGGATCAGTCGACGACACCGCCGCCAGGCTCACTGAGATCACCAACGGGAGGGTCTGCGTGATTTCTCACACGGCGAATCGGGGTAAGGGCGCTGCTCTGCGTACCGGGTTCGCCACAGCCGCCGCCGACTACGTAGTCGTGCAAGATGCCGACCTCGAGTACGACCCTGCTGAGTACGGCGAACTACTGGGGCCGCTCGAGGCTGGTCTGGCCGATGTGGTCTACGGCTCCCGATTCGTCTCTAGTCGCCCTCACCGCGTCTTGTACTTCTGGCACAGTCTTGGGAATCGCTTTCTGACGCTCCTATCGAACATGTTCACCGACCTCAACCTCACCGACATGGAGACTTGCTACAAGGCATTTCGGCTTGAGGTCATCCAGTCGATCGAGATCGAGGAGGACCGTTTCGGGTTCGAGCCGGAGGTCACCGCGAAGGTTGCCAACAAGCAGTTGCGCGTATTCGAGGTGGGAATCTCGTACTCGGGTAGAACCTACGACGAGGGTAAGAAGATTGGTTGGCGTGACGGTGTCCGCGCTGTCTGGTGCATCATCAAGTATTCGCGGATCGGGGAGCGAGTCCGTCGAGGGTGAGCGAATCGATGTCAATATCTCAACAGGCGGACGTTGTGCAGGAGCCGGACGCGGCCGATCTGGACCGGCGAACATTTCGAATCGCGTTTGCCTTAACCGTTGCATTGGCTGGCGTACTTCGCATCAGCTATGTCGTCCTGGCCAAGCGCGGTGAGGAGGTTGTCGGCGATCAACTGCACTACTTCGCGCAGGCAGCCACCATCGCGGACGGCCGATGGTTCGAACATCCTTGGGTTCCGGGGACCCCGTCTGCTCTGCATGCGCCGTTCACGGCCCTCGCGCTGGCGCCAGTTTCGTGGGTCGATCAGAACCTGATATTCACCCAGCGACTGACGATGGCCGTCTATGGGACGCTCGTCGTTGCCGGAGTCGGCCTCCTCGCACGAGTGTTGTTCACCCGGTGGATTGCACTTGTCGCGACGATGATCGCCGCGGTCTACGCCAACTTGTGGGTCAACGACGGACTCATCATGTCTGAGACGTTCGCAGCGGCCGGAGTGGTTGCTGTGCTGCTCGCTGTGTACGCCTATGAGCGCCGAGCGAGCCGGCTTGCTGCGGTAACCATCGGAGTGGCACTCGGTTTGGCTGGTCTAGCGCGAGCCGAACTGCTTTTGCTGGGGTTGGTTGTAGTTGTTCCGCTCACACTGCTTCCGAAGGATCGCAGTTGGGGTCTGCGCCTGTCGCACCTGGCGATCGCTGGAGGAGCCGCGGTGATGGTGGTCAGCCCCTGGGTAATCAGGAACCAAGTGCGTTTTGATGAGCCGACGTTGATTTCCACGCAGGACGGGTTGACGCTGCTCGGCGCCAACTGTGCCGAAACGTATTCAGGTAGCGCCATGGGATTCTGGTTCATCGACTGTGCTACGGAGATCGAGTACAAGGTTCCCGAAGGGGCGGATGAATCGGTGCGTTCGGCGGTGTACCGGCGCGAGGCCGTCAGCTTTGTTCGCGAGAATCTGGATCGTGTTCCGGCGGTGGTTGTCGCGCGCTTGGGGCTCGGGTTGAGCCTGTGGGCGCCAGAGCGGATGATCTGGTACAACCAGTTCGAGGGGCGAGAGTCTTGGGCCAGCCGAATCGGTCTCTTCCAGTACTGGCTCCTCGTCCCGCTTGCCGGTTACGGGCTCTGGTCTTGGCCAAGCAAACGACCTCGATGGCCGCTCGTCGTGACGGCCTCTTTGTCCGTCTTCATGATCGCCGCCTTCTATGGCATCACGCGGTTCCGCATTCCCGCGGAGATTGGCATCGTGGTTTGCGCGAGCGTCGCGATTGTCGCACTCGGCCAACGGATGGCCAGACGGCTTCGACCGACCTCCTGATCCTCGTGGTTCGCCGTGTCTGTTCCTGAACGCAGGAAACGCTGACCGTTAGCATTCGTATGACAATGTCCGGAGTCAGTTCGCATGATGTCTTGAGGGTCACAAGTGACTGCCTTGGGATTCTTGATGTCGTCGATCCAGACTGTTTCGACCATCAGATCGACCGGGCGGCAGCCGCTGCTTGTGTGGCTTCGCCTGATTCCATCTTGGTGGTCGCAGTTGCTGACGGGTGTGTGGTCGGACAATGCCTTGCAACAGTTCAACGGCACCCCGATAAACCCTGTGAACTCTACGTCGGAGACCTTGGCGTCGCCGCCCGTTACCGTCGCCGCGGAATAGCGACCGAACTCTTACGAGCAGTGATGAAGATCGGTCGTGCGAGCGGAGCACAAGAAGTCTGGGTTGCGGTCGAACCTGACAACGTTGGCGCGTCGGCGCTCTATCGATCGATCGGTCTGAAGCGGGATGCAGCCGACATCTTTGATGGTTCTCTGTATCCACGACCTCGGTGATCGCCTGTCTGGAACCGTTTGGGGTCGAGCGGTGTACAACTAGAGACAGATCTTCCATGCTGGATTCAATCGACGAGCGTTTCGACGCTGAGCTGATCGAGAGGGCGCAGGCTGGCGATCTCACTGCGTTTGGTGAGCTCGTCCGTCGCCACCAACGCGCCGCGATCCGGGTCGCGGCGGTGGCATTGGGTTCGTCAACTGGTGCCGACGACGTAGCGCAGGAGGCGTTCATGAAAGCTCACGCAGCACTCCATCGATTCAATGAGGGTTCACCGTTCGAGCCGTGGCTGTTCCGTATCGTTACCAACACGGCCCGAAACCGAATGCGTCTGCTTGGTCGACAGCGGGCGTTGGCTGTGCGTTCTGGGAATCTCGGGGCGATTGGTGCTCCCATGGCAGACGAGATTGTTGCGGGCCGAGCTGATAGCCAAGATTTGATAAAGGCGATCAATCGGCTACGTCCCGCCGACCGGCTGATCCTTATGTATCGATGGTACGAGGAGCTGTCTGAGACGGAAATTGCGGACGCGCTCGGATGTCGCCGTGGAACGGTCAAGTCGCGTCTCAGTCGGGCAATGACGAGGCTCCGTGTTGAATTGGGGGCCGACTCGTGATCTCGCTGGAGGAACGTATTGCTGCTGCCTTCGATGATCTCGATGTGCCGGAAACCGATCTTGTCGATGCGGTGCTGTCTGAACTCGGCTCACCAGCAGCCCGACCGACTGGCGAGCGTACGCGGCGATTGTTGCTCGCTGCCGCGGCCGCCGTGGTAGTCGTCGCATCGGTCCTCGCAGTCGCGCCTGCTCGTGAGGCGGTTGCCCGCTGGTTCGGAATCGGAGCGACCCGAGTAGAAGTCGTGCCGACGGCACCGACAACCGACGTGACCAGTCGGGATGTGTCGGACATGTTGCAAGGTGACATCGTTGTGGTCGACGTCAACCCGATTCCTGAACTCGGACCCCCGTCAAGCGTGATCGAAGATGACGGGCGGCGTCACTACACGTGGGTCGCGACCGACGATCAGCCCCCGATCGGCAACACCGGGCTCGGAGTGGTGCTATCGGTGCGGTCCATCGATGGTGAAGTCGACTTGAAGCAGCCTTCTGTCGACGTTGGGGCCGAAATAGGCAGCATCAACGTGGACGAGGTTCTCGTCGCCGGGCTCTGGATTGACGGTACGCACGAGTTCCTTGCCGCTGGTTCCTCGTCACCGGTGCTGGCCGAGAAGGTTCTCATCTGGGTGGTCGAGGGCGTGCAATATCGGTTGGAGACCAACTTGGACCTTGCCGAGGCGTTGGCGGTCGCGGAAATGGTCCACGGGGGAACCGAATTGCTTCCGTCGGGGTAGCAACTATGTGTTCACCAATCAATCGAAGCTTCGTTCAGTCCACCGTTGGCTCTCGCCGTTAGTCGTCAGCGCGCTTGTGCTGGCCGCGTGCGGAGCGGAACTGGCGGAGCCAACGTCGGCTGTCGATGACCGGTACGGCGTGATCCCGTCTCCGCCACTGCCAACCAAGGTGCCCGACCTCGCATTTGATCCGGCGGTAGCGATCGCCGACGTCGACGGCTCAGTGGTTGTCACAGCGACCAAAGCCGGGCTGGTGTTCGACGATAGTGATGGCGGAATCAGTGACCCGATCGAGATTCGCCCTGCTGCAGAACTGCGGGCCGTGTCGGCTGCGGGCACACGAGCAGCGCTGTTCGAGCAGACGGACGGCCGCAGCCTTATCACCGTCGTCGATCGCACTAGCGGCGCCCCGGTCACCCGAGAGTATGAACTGCCTGGACTCGTAGAACCAGAAGCGTTCTCAACTGACGGCAGTCTGCTCTTTGTGATCGACCATCAGGTGGCCGCGTCTCCAGGCGCCTACCGAGTCCGCCCCCTTGATCTAGCCACCGGCCGTCTTGAAACGGCCCTAGGCCCGAACAAGGCTCCGATCGAAGAAGACATGAATGGCATCGGCCGGCAACAGGTCTGGTCACCTGATGGAACTCGCCTCTACACGCTCTACATCCGCCAAACAGATCATTACCACGAGGCCGAACAGGCTGTCCCGTCCAGCAGCGCTCGCGGTGGCGCAGGGACCGATGGATTTGTGCACGTTCTCGACCTCAACGAGGAATGGGCATTCTGTCTCGATCTGCCACCGGAATTCGGTCGAGGAGATCTTGAGACGACCGCACTAGCAGTATCGCCAAATGGGAAGACCGTCGCCGTTGCTGACGTAACGGCCGGACAGATCGCATTTGCATCGACGGAGGACCTGACCGTTACCCGCACAGAGACACTCCCAGACTTTTCGATTTCGGATGAACTTCAGATCGGTATGACCACCGACCAGCTAGTGATGGGATTCGACAACGAACTCCACTGGTTCGATCAAGAGACAATGAGCCCGCTGTCCCCAACGCCTCACAGACTCGACAAGCCCCTGAGAGCGATCACATCCAACTCCATGTCCGTGCTCGCATGGACCAATGATCCGACAGGCCAACCAGACACCGTCTACCCGCCAACAGAATGACGCGCATCGAGCGCTTGATCGTCGACGTCAATGAGTCGCTTGGTCATCAGCTCAGTATGTATCACTCGCTGGTCGATGTATCTCTCAGGTGGGGTATGTGTAGCTACTTCTGAACGCGTAGCTCCCACACCCAGAGACTTGGAATCCCGCTCAATGCAGCGAGGGCCGCCTCCGGGTAAAGCATGGAAGCGGGAAGGCCAGCTATCTGTTCGTCACTCAGCGGCGCCTCGATGCAGTCTTCGACGCTGAATTGCGCAGCTCGGAACGCTCGCAGCCAGGTCGAAGCTGAGTGATAGTGATTCCGGACCCATCGCATTGGTTGCCCCTCGGTGATCGACCCGTAGAAGCCTTGGCCTCCAATGATGCCGCTCGACGGATGTGGGTCAGTCACCACGACCGTCCCATCGGGCCGAACCACGCGTGCCAACTCTGTGACCGCGGCTGTTGGATCGCTGAGGTGACAGAGAGCGAGGGAAACGACAGCTAGGTCAAGTTCGTTGTCCTCGAAGGGCAATCGTTCGAGCGTCCCCAATTCGAATCGGCCGCCCGGCAGCTTGTTCTTTGCGACGTCGAGCATCTCGATCGATTGATCGACACCGACGCAAATACATTCGAGAGAATCGAGGAACTGTGCATGTCGTCCAGTTCCGCAAGCCGCGTCCAGCACCCTTGCTTGAGGCTTCACAAGACGGCGGAGCAGAGGCTGCACGACTTGCTCTTCTGTCTCGATGAGGGGATTTGGTCCGTCGTAGATCTTGGCCCACTCGGAATAGCCCTCGATGAGATCTCTCTCCTGCGGGTTCAGTTCTAGATTCCACGGGAATTCTTCGCTTTGATCGAGAATCTCTCTCATTTCGTTTATCCGGTCTTCGTTCGCCGCACCGTCGACGTACCAATGACGGATCAACCCAAGTCCGACAACTCCAACCGCGTACTGCTCGACAGTGATGCTCGCCATCTGGTGAAAGTACCGCGTGGGGTGACCGCTGACGGCAGGCGTTACAGGTCCAGCGTCGGCTTTACAGATGCGGGACTCATCCTGCTGACATACATGGTAGTCAGGTATGCCATGGTTCGCCTTTGCCGCGCCCGGCTAAGTTTGGAGCTTGCCCAACGGGTGGAGATGGGTGCGACATCGTCGTCATGGAGGCGAGTTGGTGCACGGACGACATCGTGAGGCGTCAGCGATCTGAGGCAACATCTCACGCGGACTCCGCTACTAAACGGACGGCTGTTGCACTACGCATTGGACGCTATCAATCGAACGTTCCGGACGGAAGGGCACGCCTGGTCATCGGTCGTTCTATCGCCCATTGGCGGAGTGGAACCTGAGAGACGACGTGTTGCCGTTTGACTGGTGACATCTACATCGTCTCTCAGACTTGGTCCGAAGTCTGGGAGTTTATGGTTCGAGCGCTTCAAGCAGCATTGATCCGAGCGCTTCGGTTGTGTCGATGTCGATGCTTTGCGTTTCGGTGTGCAGTTGGATCATTCGACTGACGCGGGCTGCTTGTTCGACGAGCACTTCGTGGGCGGCCCATGCCACGGCAAGGCGAAGACCGGGGACGACGTCGGCGTCGCGAGCGAGCGCGTCGATGTCGGCGGTCTCGAGCAGTCGGATGATGTCGAGCCCATCACTTCCACGCTTGTCAGCGCGGGTGTCGCGACGATCTAGCCAGGCGTGCAGCTTGCACGCGATCAGCGGTAGGCGACGTGCTACGGGGATCGTGACCGTGAGTTCGTTGCATCGAACTGTCCGTGCGGTCGTCGCGTTCGCCGCGGACCAGTGCCCGGTGATGAAGAGGCGCTGTTGGTCATCGAGTTCGCTGAGATC